>JBAXLF010000014.1:0-24652 GCA_037134955.1 Actinomycetota bacterium
CGATGACTTCATCCGATGCACTTGTTGTTACAACTTCTGCTTCTGCCTCAGTTGGTGCACTTTCACAGACAATTACTTTTGGAGCACTCTCTGGAGTTAAGTTAACAGCAAGCCCAGTAACGCTTTCAGGAGCTTCATTGGCAACAGCTTCATCTGGTCTTATTCCAACTTATTCAAGTTCAACGATTGAAACTTGTACGGCAACTTCTGCTGGAGTCATCACGCTCAAGCTTGTTGGTACTTGCACAATTGTTGCGAGCCAGGCAGGAAGTAGTGGTTACGGAGCAGCTACGCCTGTTTCGCAGAGCTTGATTATCAGCGCGGATGTTCCTGCTGCGCCATTTATTAACTCGGTATCAACAGGTGGTGGAGCCGGTGCGACGTCAGGAACCGCTTCAGTGAAATTCACTCCAGGTGCTTCTAATGGAGCCACGATTGATAGCTTTACAGTGACCGCAACAAATGGTGGAACCATACTTACTCAAATGGTGCTATCAGGAACTGGCGATAGCGCGACTGTTACAGGATTGACGCTGGGTACTGCCTACACAATTGCTGTAAAGGCATTTAACTCAGCTGGTGGATCAACTGTTAGAACCTATGGATCAACTGTTACTCCAGCATCTGCGCCTTATGCAGTAACAAACTTACGAACTACCCAGAGTGCGGCAGGAAGTTTGCGAGTGAACTTCACTCCGCCATCATCGCTTGGCGGCGGAACCTTTACCAGATACGAATATTTCATTCGCCCTAGCGGTGGAACATTCCCAATCTCCGCCTCAGATAGTTCAACTGTTGGAAGTGGCGGTGGGACAGCTCCAGCCGACCCTGCTTACACATTCACAGGATTGACTCCATCATCCGCATATGACATCAAAGTTGTAGTTGTGACTTCAGCGAATGGTGGAACACTTGATGCGTCCACCGCAATTGTGAGTCAGGTCCCAGCTGCTGTTCCAACAGCACCTCTTCTTACTCTCACTCAAACAGATAGCCAGACTGTCTTAGTGCAATGGTTTGCCCAAGCTGATAACGGAAGCGCTCTTGTGTCTCCATACTTTACAAAGACTGTGACCGTTGACGGATCCGCAGCGACTTGCACAGGCAGTTCCTCGACGGTTGCTGGTGGGTCATGCAGCGTTACAGGACTTGTCGGAGGACAAGTTGTTTCGGCAAGTGTCTACGCAACCAACATCATCGGAAATTCTTCAACGACAACTGGAAATTCTTCTGGCCTTATTGGCACTGTTTCAGCACCGACTTCTTTGGTAGCCACCGCAGGCAATGCCCAGATCTCGATTGCCTTCAATCAGGTGACAAATGGCGACAGTGTTATTTACTACCGCTACTCAACAAATGGCGTTGATTACCTCGTGAACTCTGCGACTACTTCGCCTGTAATAGTCACTGGGCTTACAAATGGCAGCAGCTACACCATCTATTTACAGGCAGTGGGAGCTACAAATGGCGCAGGTCCTGTATCCGCTTCCGTTGTTGCTACACCAATCGCGCCTGCAACTGGTCCGGCACCGGTTGTTCTCGGACCACCACCTTCAACATTTGTAGTGGTTGCTAGTCCAAAGATTTCACGATCTGGCGAATCACTTGTCTGTTCTTCAGGAACTTACAAGTTCAAGAAGCAAGGTGGAAAGGAAGAGTCCTCAAGCATTGCTTCTCAACTAATCAGTCTTCTATCAAACGGATCAGTGGTTGATTCCGAGAAAACTCTTGGCGCTCAGGCAACATTCGATCTTAAGAGTTCTTATAAAGGCACCACCATGTCCTGTGAAGTGGGAATCCAGCAGGAAGAGGTCGTAAAGACTTACAGCTCACTTGATAAGGAGGGTATTTCTGCTTTCGAAGCGGCGATGACTTCTGCAATCTATGGATCTAATACAACGTATTACTCAGAGCGCGATATGGCTTATATGAAGCGCGACGCAGGAGACACCAAGTTGTGGAAAGAGATGCTGGATAAGGCGCTTGCAAAACGAGAAGATACGAAGGTTCAAGCTGGTATTGATTACTTGGCAAACCTTGAGAAGGCAGGAATCTCTATCTTGGTTGCTAGGGATAAAGTCGCACCAGTTCCTACGCCAACACCAACGCCCGTACCGACAAAATCTCCTGAGGTTTCAGTAACAGGAAATGTTCAACCTGTGGCTATGAAATTGGTTGGAAATATCTACTTTGCATCTGGAACTTACTTCCTCAACGATGAAGCTAAGAAGACGATTAAGGCACTCGCATCTTCAATTTTTATGAAGTCTCCAGCGACTGTGTTGAGCTATGGCTTCACCGATAGCAAAGGCGGAACAGACAACACGTTGTTATCTCAGAACCGTGCAAAGGCAGTTGCCCAGTTGCTTCGTTCGCTCTTGCCGGGCCAGAAGATTGCAACGGGCTGGTATGCATCGAGCAAGCCTGTGGCGACCGGAAACAGCAAAGCTGCACTTGCAAAGAATCGAAGGGTTGAGATCTATATTAAGTAGAGCTAGTCACCAACAATCATCGGTTGCGCCTTGGTGCAGGCAATAAGTTCTTTATAGCTTGTGGGATAGACAGCGTGCGGATGCCCTGATGCGGCCCACACAACTTCGTAATCATTAAGAGCTTCATCAATTAAAGTAATTTCAGGAGTTGATATCCAGCCGATAGGGGATACGCCACCAACGGAATATCCAGATACTTCTTTAACGTAGTTGGCATCTGCTCGACCAAGTTCGGGGATATTGAGATTCTTGGCAACAAGATCGGTATCTACGCGATGACGCCCACTGGTGATGATGAGAAGTGGATTGCCGGATGGAAGTTTGAAGATGAGTGAGGATGCAATTTGTCCGACCTCGATGCCGAGACCGTTAGCTGCGTCAATTGCAGTGCGTGCGGTTTCAGCGAGGATATTGATTTCACCTTTAACGCCGAGAGAGTCCGCGGCTTCTTTGAACCGTTTAACGGCGGCTTTTTCGAGAATTCCATCCATATGCCAACCTTATGAGATAGCGTCGCGCCATGTCATTGACCGCCATGGAGCAAGGAACTCGCGCACGTAATTCTTTATGGGCCATCTTCTTTCTCATGGGCGTTGTCTCAATGGGCTGGGTACCACGTATTCCTGAGATTAAAGAGGCGATTGGCCTTACCAATTCGCAACTCGGGTTGGTGCTGATTGGAAGTACATCTGGGGCAGTTGCAGGAGCACAACTTGCTGGTCGCATGATTCACTCTTACGGCACCAAGCGAGTCATTGGCTTTGCTTCATTTGTGATGCCATTCGGATTAATTGCGATGGGTGCAGCCCGAACTTTTGTAGAACTTTTCCTAGCTCTCTTCCTGATGGGCTTTGGTTATGCCAATCTTGATATTTCTAGCAATACGCAGGCAGTTGCAATTGAAAAGATTTTGGAACGTCGTTGGATGGTTTCATTCCATGGAATGTGGAGTTCAGGAGCGTTTGCAACAACTGTTCTGGGAGGAGCGATTGCCAACTTTGTCTCTCCGCGTGCTAACTTAATCGGAGTCGGTATTGCAGCTTTTGTTCTCTTCTTACCGTTGTCTCAATACTTATTGCCACCACATCTTGATGATCATGATGGAGGAGAAGAAGAAACTTCAGCGAAGATTCCACTCTTCTCGAAATCAACCTCAATCTTGTGGTGGATTGGTCTCGGACTTTTGGGCGGAATGATTGCCGAAGGATCTGCAAGTGACTGGGGTGCGATTCTTCTTAAGGACGATATGGGGATTGCAAAGGGGCTCAATGCCGCAGCGTTTGCATCGTTCTCGCTCGCCATGATTGTCAGCCGCTTCTCCGGAGACTGGGCGTTAGAAAAATTTGGACCGACACAGGTTGTACGAGTGGGTGGATTTGGCGGAGCTGTTGTTTGGGGTAGTGCGATGGCAATCGCAATTCCACTCTCTGATTCACATCCACTTCCAGCGTTCATCATCGTCAATCTCGGTTTTATCGCAGCAGGTCTAGGTATCGGCCCGATGTTTCCAGCATTTATGTTGGCAGCGAGCAAGATTCCTGGCATCGCATCGGGTGTTGCCTTAGCTCGCGTTGGCGTAATTGGAATTGCCGGTTACTTTGTGGGACCAACTGTTACAGGTGTTCTTGCAGATACATTCTCGCTACCGGTAGCTATGGCATATCCAGTTGCTCTGCTAGCGATGGCCGGTGTGTTGTCGCGCGTAATTAAAGACTAAAGAAACCAGGTCTTAATAATCGTAAAGAGTGAGATGGCGTAGAGCAAGTAGGCAAATGCTTTTCGTAAGACCACCGGCGAAGTTCTGCTGGAAAATCGCGATGCTAACTGTGCAATCACTATCGCGGCACCTGACATAAAAATAGGAATATGCCATTGCACATCGGCCCAATAGGCGTGATGGCCAATGAATGAGATCAGCGAGTTCAAGGCGATGATAAGAAGCGAGGTTCCCGCGGCGACAGCTTGAGGAGTTCCGAAGAAGAGAACTAGGACTGGAATTGCCAGAAATCCACCACCGATTCCAAAGAGGCCGGTCATTGATCCGATAATCAGCGACATCAGCACCAAAATTGGAACTGGCATGCGCTTATGCTCTGAGAGGCGTGGTGGGCGCAACATTGATGTTCCGGCAAGGACGAGCACGCCAGCGAAACCTGTAGTGATAACCGCATCTGGAATTCGATTAGCAATCGATGCAAAGCCAAAGTTGGTAATTAATCCAATTCCTGAAATTACAAAGGCATCTCGGTAGAGCAGTTGCTTCATGCGCGCCTTTGGGATTGCACCTGATAGTGCGGCAAGGAATACAACGGCTAGGGCTGCGGTAGTTGCTAGCTTGGGCTGATATCCAAAGCCATACATCAGAATTGGAACAGAGAGCATTGCACCGCCTGCTCCGACAAAGCCAAGGACTGCACCAATAAAAGAACCTGCAATCAGGGCTCCTAGAATTTCCATATCGCTATCTTTGCAGGGAAATTGCGAAAGCCCCCCGATTTCTCGAGGGGCTTTCGGTGAACTTTTCCTTACTTATGGAAGAAGGAGATGCTTCCGACGTGTGGGCCGAAATCTGTGACGTGTCCACTTGCAACAAGTGCCAAGATGATCAGTGATGCACCTGCAAGTGCAAGATCCTTATTGAAGGCGATCATTTCGTTCTGCTTCGCTGTTGCATCAGTCTCTTTCCAGAAGTTATGGAAGATCACTGCGGCAAGGATGAGTGTGATGGCGAGTAAGAGTGCGCCGAGATCGACCCAGAGGCCGATTGCTACATAGACGCCACCAAGTAGGAAGAAGAGGCCAGAAGCGAGAACGCCAAGCTTTGCAGCTGGGAGTTTCTTGTACTTGGCATAACCTGTCATCGCTTCAAGCTTTGCGAAGTGAGCGATACCTGATGTGATGAAGATGAAGGCGAAGAAGATGCGGCCTACGAGTAGAACTGCGTTCAATTGTTTCTCCTAAGAGTTAAGTGGGTACTTACATAGAAAAGGGTAGATAGGGATAGTTGAATTTTCAATTACCTTAGCCGGGCGACACGCTTTTTCACCCCCTCATGAGGTCGCCCCACGCTCAGATCGGGGGCCACTTGCCCTTGTCAGACCTCTCGACTACTTTTCGAACATCTGTTCGAATATCCACAGACACCTAGGGGAAGCAGTAAAGATGGCAGCAGAAGTAGTAAAGGCCCACGAGGTCGTCTCTGATGGCGGCCTTACGCCTATCGAATTTACCTTTAAGGGACGGCGCTTTCGTATCCATACCGTCTTATCGCGATGGTGCGAAGCCGGGGGATGGTGGAACCGCATTAGCGATGGCAAGTTCCGCCCCGATGATCAAGCCCGTGCGCTCTGGACAGTTGAAGCAGCGCCAATTGGTGCGCTCACAACATTCCAACTCGAACGCGATGAAGCAACAGGCCAGTGGATTATTAGAGCTATCTAATGAGCTTTATTCATCTACGTACAGCAAGTGCGTATTCATTTAAATACGGAACAACCCAACCTCGCGATTTAGTAGCGCGCGCATCAGAGCTCGAGATGCCGGCGCTCGCACTCACAGATCGTGACGGGTTGGCGGGTGCAATCCGTTTTACCAAAGCATGTGTTGCATATGGAGTCGCGCCGATTATCGGCATCAATCTGCCGATTCGTATCGGCGATATATCGGGCACCCTTCCACGCGTTACCGTCTTAGCGCATGGCGATGGTGGATGGCGCAGCTTGGTACGGCTCTATACCGGCTTACAGATGAATAGTGCAGATCGAACAGCAATCTTAACTCCTGAGTTATTAGAAAAATTTAACCAGTACACATCTAATCTCCATTTACTGCATGGCCCTGAATCACCAGTATCACAGGCGCTCGCCACACATCGTTTCGATATGGCGCTCGATATCTTCAATCAAACCCGCGATCTCTTTGCTGACCATGCCATCGAATGTGTATCGCACTTAGTTGCAGGCAGTGGGCCGCGCTCTACCGCTCATGCTGCTCGCTCACTCATCTTTGCGCGCGATAACGATATCGATGCAGTTATTACCAATGCAGCTCGTATGCGCAATCGCGCCGATGGCCCACTTGCCGATGTGCTCGATTGTGCGCGTCAATTAGTTCCGCTACATCCGCGTAACGTCGAACGGCGTAATGCAGAAGGCTACTTAAAGAGCAGCGAAGAGATGATTGCACTTGCAGCCGAAATCGCACGAGCTGCGGGCGAACGCACACCGCGCGCGCTATTAAAGACAACTAGACAATGGGCCGAACGCGCAGTCTTATCACCGCATCGCGATATCGGTTTAGATGGCATTCACTTACCCGAACCCCATGTTGTTGGCGCCGATTCACCTGCTGCAATGCGGGCCTTGCTCCGCACTCGCTCTGAGGCTGGAATCAATTGGCGTTATAACGATGGCGCAACTATCGCAAAGGCGCGGGCACGACTTGATGACGAACTCGCCATCGTTGCAACGCTCGGTTATGAGTCGTACTTCTTAACGGTTGCCGATATCACCGATATGGCGCGCGCTGCCGATATTCGTGTAGCAGCACGTGGCAGTGGTGCAGGATCGCTCATCTGTCATCTACTTGGAATATCAGGCGTTGATCCGATGCAACATGGATTGTTGATGGAACGTTTCTGTTCTCCACTACGTCGCGCACTTCCTGATATCGATATCGATGTTGAATCTGCCCGGCGCCTAGAAATCTACGAGATGGTCTTTAAAAAATATGGCCCTGCTACGTGGGATCAACCGGGGGTTCTTTCGCGCTGTGCCACCGTTGCGATGGTCGACACCTATCGGGCACGTAATGCAATCCGCGATGCAGGTGCAGCACTTGGCATGCCGGCGATGGAGATCGACTTACTGGCCAAGTCGATGCCACATATTCGTGCTGGCAATATCGATGCAGCGCTTAACTCACTTCCTGAACTAAAGAACTTCAATACATCAGCGCCTCTAACCCGCGCCACTATTGCACTTGCAGCACAACTCGATGGTCTGCCGCGCCATCTATCGATGCATCCCTGTGCCATGGTCTTATCTGATGCAGCTTTTCTCGATCGCGCTCCTGTGCAATTCAACGCTGGTGGTTTTCCGATGGTCGAATTCGATAAAGATGATGTTGAAGATATCGGTCTCTTAAAACTCGACATCCTGGGCGTACGTATGCAATCAGCAATTGCTCATGCAGTGCATGAAATCAAACGAGTAGAAGATCAAGAACTCGATATCGATGCCGTTGCACTCGATGATGCCGATACATATCAACTGATTCAATCAACGCGCACTTTAGGTATCTTCCAAGTCGAAAGTCCCGGACAACGCGAACTCGTTGGAAAGTTAGAACCGCGCACCTTTAACGATCTCGTTATCGATATCTCGCTCTTTCGACCAGGACCAGTAAAGAGCGACATGATTCGCCCATTCCTTGAAGCGCGGCACGGCTTTCGCCCAGCGCAGATTATTCATCCCGATTTACTACCGATCTTGTCTGAAACCGAAGGCGTGGTTGTCTTTCACGAACAAGTTATCTCGATTATCTCGGTGATGACCGGTATCTCATTAGCTGCAGCCGATGAAAAGCGCAGAGCACTGGGGGATAGAGCCGGCCAACAAGAAGTCTGCGATTGGTTCTTCCCTGCTGCCACCGAACGTGGTTACGAACTCAAGGTCATTACTGAAATCTGGGATGTTCTGCGCGCCTTTGCATCCTTTGGTTTCTGTAAGGCACATGCTGCAGCTTTTGCCCTGCCTACATATCAATCGGCATGGTTAAAGACTCATCATCCGGCTGCATTTATTGCAGGTGTGCTGACACATGATCCTGGTATGTATCCCAAGCGGTTACTGCTCGATGAAGCGCGCCAGATGGGTGTGGGAATTGCACCTTTGGATATCAATAAATCATCGACCGACTATCGCGTCGAGCGCACCCTCGATGGCGATGCAGTGCGTATCGCGCTATCAAGCGTTGCCGGAATATCCGAGAAAGAGATTGCATCGATTATTACTGGCCAGCCTTATATCGACCTGGCAGATTTCTATCGCAGATCAGGTGCCTCAACACCAGTGATTGAAAATCTGATTATGACTGGTGCCTTTGATTCGATTCATACCAACCAACGCGATTTATTGTTGCACTTTAGTGATCTTCAGAAATCGCCAGTAACCAATCTTCCTGGATCACAACTAACCTTTGGTTTTGCAGCTCCTGCCCTTGAAAGTAGTGGTTTGCAACCATTAAATGTGGCCGAGAAAGTGCGTAGCGAAGTCGAGCGGTTGGGTATGGATGTGACCCAACATATGCTTACTTTCTATGCGCCATTTCTCAATGCAATCGGCGCAGTGAAATCTTCTGATTTATTATTACAACGCTCTCAGTCATCAGTTCTTGTCGCCGGAGTAAAAGTAGCGCTACAAACTCCGCCGGTGCGTTCGGGTCGCCGCGTTATCTTCTTAACTCTCGATGATGGTTATGGCTGCAGCGATTCAACCTTCTTCCCTGATGCACAAGTCGATCATGCATCAACGCTCTATTCCACATCGCTGCTTTTGGTACGCGGACAGACACGTCGCACGGGCGCGCGCGGTATCTCTATCCGCGCAACAGCAGTGTGGGATTTACGCCTGGCCTACGAAAAATGGCGTGCTCAAGCAGATAGTGTGGCGATATGACCGCGGAAGAAGTAGAAGAATCCACGATCTTGCATGTCGATATGGATGCCTTCTATGCATCTGTCGCCGAACTCGATAATCCGCAATATAAAGGTAAGGCTCTCGTTGTAGGCGCGGGTGTGCGCGGAGTAGTTCTATCGGCTAATTACGAAGCTCGTAAATTTGGAATCCGTGCCGCAATGCCAGTAGGGCGGGCAAAGCGAATGGCACCCCATGCCATCTTTATTCCACCAGAGCATCACCGATACTCAGAAATTTCCCAACGCGTGATGGCAATCTTTAATTCATATACGCCGCTCGTCGAACCTATCTCACTCGATGAAGCATTTCTCGATGTCACCGGCTCACAGAAATTATTTGGCACCGGACGTGAGATTGCGGCAAAGATCCGCGCACATGTAGAAAAAGAAGAGGGTATTACCTGTTCCGTCGGAATTGCACCATCAAAGTTCATCGCAAAGTTAGCATCGCAACATTGCAAACCAAATGGGATGCTCGAAATAAAATCAGATCGCATCCTCGAATTTCTCCATCCACTTCCAGTGCGCGCCATCTGGGGTGTGGGGCCAAAGACTGCCGAGTCGCTCGATCGCTTGGGACTTCACACTGTTGCCGATATCGCTAATACTCCGCGCTCAACGCTGATTCGCGCGTTAGGAGATGCAACAGGTGAATCACTCTACGAACTTGCCTGGGGGCGCGATTACCGCGATGTTGTTGTCAACGAACCCGAAAAAAGTATCGGTAATGAAGAGACATTCTCCCGCGATATAGATTCTCCTGAAGAAATCTTGCGCGAATTTCTCCGCATGACCGAGAAAGCAACAGCGCGATTACGTGAGGCACAACTCTTCGCCAAGACCATCACCATTAAAATTAAATTTGCTGATTTCACATCTCTTACTCGATCAAAGACTCTGCCACTGGGTATCGATAGCACCCACGAGACCTATGAAATTGTGAAGAAGTTATATCTAGCGCTGAAAAATGAAGGTGCGCGCATTCGCTTAGTGGGAGTCTCGCTCGGCAATCTTCAGGATGAAGTACCTGAGCAACTCGAACTCGGGGCCCGCGAATTTGGTTGGCGGCAGGCAGATACCGCCATCGATAAGGCGAAGGCCCGTTTCGGAGGCGCCAGCGTGCGGCCCGGGCGGCTGATTAAGCCTGAAAGCGATGAATAAGGTCTGATACAACGCTAAGTAGCGCGTAATTCAGAACTGTTCTATTCTCACCTTTATGGCTCTCTCTGATCGCGAACGTCGCCTGCTGGCTGAGATGGAAGAAGCTCTCGCCACCGATGATCCGCGCCTAGAGTCACGTTTAGCTGGCGCGACTATGGCTCCACCGCGTCCTCGCCTGCTGCTCGGAACCCTCGTTACCTTTGCTGGAATTGCCGTGATCTTTGGTGGCCTCGTCGCTAAGGTGACAGCGATCGGTGCACTTGGCTTTATCGTCGCCCTCACCGGGGTCCTTCTTCTCATCCGTTCGATCAGCCGTCCGATGCCAGGGCGTAGCCGCAATAAATCAGCCCGCAAATCTCTCTCAGCACGCCTGGAAGAGCGCTGGGATCGACGTAACTTTCAGTAACTAGCCAAACCTCACCAAGCCCTGACCATACGGTCGGGGCTTTTTTCACGCCCAAATCCAGTGGGGGGAATGGGGGAGGGCTAGGGAAAATAATGGCAGAAAGTGGTGAAAAAAGGGGGAAAGTGGTGTAAAGTGGGGAATTGAGCGGGAATTTCACGCTCAACGACCTTGGGGAAGGCGGTGGAGAAGAGTGTTTCTTGGAACTCACGAGCCGCGCCTTGATGAAAAGGGCCGCCTCATCCTTCCCGCAAAGTTCCGTGACGATCTCTCAGCTGGCCTCGTCATTACTAAGGGACAAGAGCGATGCCTCTATGTCTTCCCAGCATCTGAATTCGCAACGATTACTGAAACGTTGCGCCAGGCACCAGTGACTGCAAAGAGCGCTCGCGATTACCAGCGCGTGATGTTTGCCGGCGCCCACGATGAAATTCCTGACCGCCAAGGTCGCGTCACTATCCCACAAGGTCTTCGCACATATGCGGGCCTTGAAAAAGAGTGCGTTGTTATCGGCGCAAATACCCGCGTTGAAATTTGGGATAGCGCTGCATGGAGTGAGTACCTCGCCGATCGCGAAAAGAGTTTTGCTGATGTTTCTGAAGAAGTTTTTCCGGGACTTTTTTAAAACATCAGCAAAAAACATTTACAACAACTGAATAAGTAGGACCGCAAGTCAGCAATACACAACTACATAGAGCGCTCATTTGTGGCCACCGCCGACCTTTCCATTCATGTTAGGCCGGCAGCGACGTCCCTTCCCCGGCGTCGCTACTGAAAAAGATCCGTCGGCCGGCGGTGACCAGAGATGAGCGCTCGAAAGTTTTTGCAGATAGCTCGATAAAGAAATGGGGGAGTGTGATGGAACATATATCAGTAATGCGCGATCGTTGCGTTGATCTCCTCGCTCCTGCAATTCTTGCAACCGAAAACCCAGTAATTGTCGATGGAACCCTTGGCCTTGGTGGACATACAGAGGCGCTCTTGCAGAGATTTGAAAATCTCACCGTTATTGGAATCGATCGCGATGAAATCGCGCTAGAGCGAGCACGTAAACGGCTGGCGCCATTTGGAGATCGACTCAAAACCGCACATTGCATCTTCGATCAAATTTCTAGCGTGGTAGAAGGCTTTGGATATACCCATATCAATGGCGCTCTATTTGATCTGGGAGTCTCATCAATTCAACTTGATGAATCAGAGCGCGGCTTCTCTTATTCACATGATGCGCCTCTTGATATGCGCATGGATCGCAGTCGCGGGATTACAGCTTCAGAGATTGTTAATACGTACGAGCCAGGAAAGCTTGTACAAATTCTGCGCACATACGGTGAAGAGAAGTTTGCAACGCGCATCGTTGAAAATATCGTAAAAGCGCGGACTTTGGCACCTCTTAACTCAACAACTGAACTTGCCACACTCGTGAAGAACAGCATTCCTGCCGCTACTCGCCGCACTGGTGGCAACCCTGCCAAGCGAACTTTTCAGGCGCTGCGCATTGAGGCAAATGATGAACTCGGAGCAATTACCCGCGCTCTGCCAGATGCTCTCGAACTTCTTATGGTGGGCGGTCGCCTCGTGGTGATGTCATTCCAATCTTTGGAAGATCGCATCGTCAAAGAAATCTTTGCAGAAGCATCAACTTCAAAGTCGCCACGAAACCTGCCGGTCGAACTTCCTGAATACGCCGCAAAGTTCTCACTGGTCTTCCGCTCTAGTGAAACTCCGACAGAAGCAGAACTTGAATCTAATCCACGTTCGGCTTCTGTCCGCCTTCGTGCAATCGAAAGGGTAGCTGCCTAATGTCAATTGCAACTGCCCGCAAAGTTTCAGCATCTCATTCTGCTGTCAAAACGGCGAAGACTTCCAAAGCAAAGCGGCCAGTTACCGAACGCACTGCCGAAGTTATTTCCGGTCTCTTCCCAGAAATTACCCCGGGAGCACGTGCCACCCATAAGTATTTTGCGACATTCCTCACCGTGGTTGGGTTGGTCGGCTTCTTAGTACTTCTTGGAATCAATACCTTGCTTGCCCAAGATGCCTTTACGCTCTCTAAACTCAAAACTGAGGCAAAGTCAGTTGCTGATCAACGGGATGCAATTAATCTCCAAATTGATTCACATGCCGCACCTGAAAAACTTGCAGCAGCTGCCGCAGCTCTCGGTATGCGTCCATCAGAGACCCCAGTATTTCTTAACTTAGCAACTCAAGATCCTGGAGTCACACATGGGTGATCTCTTACTCGCAAAGTCACGAATCAAGATTCTCATCGTCTCGATTCTGGCGCTCTTTGCGCTCTTAGCCTGCCAACTCTTTCGCGTACAAGTAATTGAAGCCAGTAGTTATCAAGCAAAAGCTGCCAATGAGATGGAGTCAACCCGAGTTATTCCTGCTCCTCGTGGTGCAATCACCGATATTAATGGCGTGACCTTTGCGCGGAGCGTCTCTTCCATCAGCATCGTTGTAGATCAGACTCAAATTACAGATCCAGCACGTGTAGCAAACTTTGTCGCCCCAATCTTGGGTCTACCGGTAGCAGATGTCGAGAACAGCATTACCGGAACTCGTCGTTATTCCATGGTGTTAAAGAATGGTGTTCCAGCAATCTGGGATCGCCTCACTCAGGCAATTTATGATTACAACAAAGTTCTCGATAACAAGCACTTTGATCAGCGCATCATCGGATTCTTCCCAGAGCGCGCCTATATTCGCGACTACCCATCAGGAGAATTAATTTCTTCACTCGTTGGCTTTGTGCGCGCAGATGGTGTCGGTGCCACTGGACTTGAATCCAGCATGAACTCTCGGATCACCGGAACTGATGGAAAATATTCTTATGCCAGCGGTTACGGTGCAGAAATTCCTGGCTCGCAGCGCGAAATTATTGCGGCGAAGGCTGGCACCAATGTCCGTCTCACAATCAATCGTGACGTGCAATGGGTTGCAGCTCAGGCGATTGCAGATGCCGTTAAAAGTTCAGGTGCAGCAAGCGGCACAGTAATCGTGATGGATCCTAAGACTGGCGCAATTGTGGCTCACGCTACTGCTCCAACCTTTGATCCGAATAACACCAAACACGTCACTATGGAATCGATGCGCAACCCATCTGTGCAGGATGTTTACGAACCAGGTTCGACTGGCAAAGTCATGACGATGGCGGCAGCCCTGGAAGAGAAGACAATTACTCCAACCACAGTATTTACAGTTCCCTACATGTTAAAGCGTGCCGGTTCGACATTCCGTGATCACAATCCTCATGCCACCGAACAGCTCACCACATCAGGAATTCTTGCAGTCTCCAGCAATACTGGAACTATTCAAGTTGGCGAAACGATGAAAAATGACACGCTCTATAGCTACCTGCGAAAATTTGGAATTGGGTCAACAACAGGTTCAGGTCTGCCTGGCGAGTCAGCAGGGCTTCTACGAACAGTTGCCAATTGGTCAGGAACAACTGCGCCTACAGTGGCATTCGGTCAGGGATATTCAGTAACTGCGATGCAAGCAACCAGTGTCTTTGCGACAATTGCAAATAATGGTGTTCGAGTTTCACCAACTGTCATTGCTGGAACTAGTGATTCATCGGGACATTTCACTCCGAATACAACACGCACAAGTACGCGCGTGATTAGCGAAGATACCGCTATCAAGTTGCGTTTAATGATGGAGAGCGTTGTCTCGGCAGAAGGTACGGCGCCAAGTGCTGCTATCCCTGGTTATCGCGTTGCAGGTAAGACTGGTACTGCGATGCGAGTCGATCCTATGACTGGACGTTACAGCGGATACACCGCCTCATTTATCGGCTTTGCACCTGCTGATACACCTCGCTATGTCATCAGCGTGACTCTCCAGTCACCGCGTAATGGCCACTTTGGTGGAGCCCTCTGCGGTCCAGTCTTTAAAAAGGTAATGACTTTTGTTCTGCAATCAGAGCATGTTCCTCCAACAGGAACAACCGTTCTTCCTGTGGCACTTACTCAGGCAGAACTCACTCATCCACGTGCGACACAGGTAAGCGTTAAGCAATAATGATTCGGCCAGTTGAAACCTTCGCAGCCTCGCTCGGTGATGCAGCGCAGCTCATCGGTGCATCATTCACCACAGATGGTTCGATTACATTCACTGGCGTAACTCATCGCGATAGTGATGTTGAGGCCGGAGATCTCTTTATTGCAATTCCAGGAGCGCATGTTCATGGAGCATCTTTTGCCCACAACGCGCAAAAGCGCGGGGCGGTCGCGGTCGTTACTGACCAAGCTGGCGCCGATATATTTTCTGGACTTCCTACCTTGATCGTGAGCGATGTGCGGAGAGCTGGCGCGCTGATTGCAGCATCGCTCTTTCACTCTCCAACGCGAGATATGCAGAGCATCGCAATTACAGGAACTAATGGCAAGACGACTGTCTCAACGTTGCTGTACCAAATCTTTGAAGCAGCTGGCAGAGATACCGGATTAATCGGCACTGTCGAAACTCGTATTGGCCGCGATGTCCTGCCTAGTTCGAGAACTACTCCCGAAGCGCCAGAGCTACAAGCTCTGGCTGCAGTCATGCGCGAGCGACATATGCGCCACTTGGTGATGGAAGTCTCTAGCCACGCACTCACATTGCAACGGGTAAAGGGATCTCATTTTGCAATCTCTGCCTTTACCAATCTCTCGCAAGATCATCTCGATTTTCACCACGACATGGATTCCTATTTCGCGGCAAAGGCTTCGCTCTTTACTCCGGAATACACCGAACAAGCGTTTATCAATATTGATTCTGATTACGGAATGAAGTTAGCTGCAATTGCGAGCGTACCTGTTACAACGGTATCTCGGCACCAGAAGAGTGCATCGTGGCGCTTTGTTGAGGTTAATGAGACTACTTCTGGCGCGGAATTTAGTATTCGTGGCGCAGGAGGAATTTTGATTGACTCGCGCACACAACTCTTTGGTAGTTATAACCTCGACAATCTCTTGCTAGCAATCGCTATTGCTCATGAATGCGGTATCGACCCAATCGAGCTTGCCGCAGTTGCTCCGCATCTTTTAGGAGCTCCAGGTCGGCTCGAATCAATCTCTTTGGGGCAGAGTTACAGGGCGCTAGTCGATTATGCGCATAGCCCGGATGCTGTTGCCAATGTTCTCGCAGCTGCGCGCGATTTTACTTCTGGAAGAATTATCGCCGTGCTGGGATGTGGTGGAGATCGTGATGCTACAAAGAGACCACTAATGGGCAAGGCGCTTGCGCAAGGCTCTGATGTTGCGATTTTTACGAGCGATAATCCTCGGTCAGAAAAGGCAGCCGAGATTCTGGATCAGATGGTTGGTCAACTCTCAGTGATAGCGCCTTCGCGCATCATTGCAGATCGAGCAGAAGCGATTGCCTATGCCACTAGCTTGGCGCAGACTGGCGATACTGTTCTTATTCTTGGTAAAGGCCACGAAAGTGGACAAGAAATTGGTGGCGTCATTACTCCATTTGATGATCGCATTCAGCTCGCGAAGGCAATTGAGGCGCGACCATGATTGCGATGAAGGCCTCCGAGATTGCAGCCGTTGTTCATGGCACGTTACATGGTGAGGATGTTGTAGTTTCTGCGGCACCTGTCATTGATTCACGTAGCGCTACTTCTGGATCTCTCTTTCTTGCCGTGCAAGGCGAACACGTTGATGGCCATGAATTTGTAGCCGATGCCTTTGCTCACGGAGCAGTACTTGCATTGACCTCTCGCGCAGTATCGCAGTCACATATCCTGGTTGAAGATGTGGTCATCGCATTGGGCAAACTCGCACAGCATGTCCGTAGCAACCTCTTAAATCTCACTGTTATTGGTATCACTGGTTCTCAGGGAAAGACAACGACCAAAGAGTTACTTGCCGCAATTCTCTCCTCGGCGGCAGAGACTGTTGCCCCACAGGGAAATTTCAATAATGAGATTGGCGCGCCAATCTCTCTCTTGCAATGCACCGAATCAACTAAATATTGCATTGTCGAAATGGGAGCTCGCCACTCGGGAGATATCGCACATCTATGCTTCATCGCTCAACCAAATATCGGCGTCGTCCTGAAAGTTGGCTCTGCTCATCTTGGTGAATTTGGATCCATACAAGCCATCGCCACAACCAAATCTGAACTCATCCAATCGCTTAACGCTCAAGGAGTAGCAATTCTCGGAACTTACGATGAGTTCACTCCTGCAATGGCGAAACTTCATAAAGGTAAGACGCTCACCTTTGGCGAATCTAGTGAGTGCGATATTCGTGCCGCAGATATTGAAGTTCGCGAAGGTCGCGCCCATTTCGATCTCATCACTCCCGAAGGTAGAAGCGCGGTAGGTCTTCGCATCGTGGGATTGCATCAAGTTGCCAATGCACTTGCAGTAGCTGCAGTTGCTACTGTTTTGGGTTTCTCACTCGATCAGATTGCAAGTGGCCTTTCTACTGCCGAGTCTCACGCTAAGTGGAGAATGCAGATTGAGGAACTTCCATCACTAGTACTTATTAATGACGCTTATAACGCCAGCCCTGAAGCTATCGCGGCAGCGCTACAGACCTTGGTTCTCTTTGCGCAAGAACGAGGGGGAGAGTCTTGGGCATTCTTAGGAAAGATGCATGAACTCGGCGAGTCATCAAATGCAGATCACGCCGCTATTGGCAGTCTTGCCTCTGAACTAGGGATCGATCATCTCGTCTGCGTAGGGGCGCCGGAATATGCCGCAACTATCTCGTCAGCAAGCGATACAACGGTACATCGGTGCGTTGATATCGAAGCAGCTATCGGCGTAGCTGAGAATCTCAACCAAGGTGATGTTGTCTTGGTAAAAGCCTCACGTTCTGAAAAGCTAGAAATTTTGGCCGATGCGATATCTGCGCAATGGTTAACTCGAGTGCAGGAGGGCGAAGCAGAATGAGATTAATTTTGATTGCTGGTGCTTTGGCGCTCTTCTTCTCGCTCTTTGCAACACCCGCACTCATTCGAGTCTTAGCACGTCGAGGTTATGGCCAAATTATTCGTGACGATGGCCCCTCTGCGCACCAAACAAAGCGCGGCACCCCAACTATGGGTGGAATCATCATTATCTTCGGTTCACTCTTCTCATATCTGATTGCCCACCTCATCACGCAGAGTTCAGTCACCGTATCTGCAGTTCTCATCCTTGGACTTGTTGTGGCGCTGGGATTAGTTGGTTTCGTCGATGATTTTATGAAGGTGTCGCGTCAAAACTCTCGCGGCATTAGCGCTAAACAGAAGATTGCAGGTCAAGTCTTTGCAGCAGCGGTCTTCGGATATCTCGGAATTCATTTCCCTGATCCGGAAGGTCTCACTCCGATTTCTCATCATCTCTCAACTGTGCGCGACACAAGCATCTCTCTGGCAGTGGTGCTGGTAATTATCTGGGTAGTTTTTATGGTGACGGCAACAAGTAATGGCGTTAATCTCACCGACGGTCTTGATGGATTAGCAACCGGCGCGTCAGTAATGACCTTTCTTGCCTTTGTATTAATTGGGGTATGGGAATTTGGGCAGAGCTGCGCTATTGCTGCTTCAGGAAATTGTTATAACGTGCGTGACCCACTCGACTTAGCTGTACTTGCTGCAGCCTTTGCCGGATCTTGTACAGGTTTTCTCTGGTGGAACGCATCTCCGGCCAAGATTTTTATGGGCGATACCGGTTCACTAGCGCTAGGTGGAGCACTTGCTGGAATGGCTACTTCGCTGAGAGTTGAGTTACTTCTCATTCCACTGGGTGGGCTCTTCGTGATTATTACTCTCTCTGTCGCACTTCAAGTTCTCTATTTCAAAGCAACAGGTGGAAAGCGACTCTTTAAGATGGCGCCACTTCAACACCACTTCGAATTACTCGGATGGGGCGAAGTCACTATTGTGCTGCGCTTCTGGATCATTGCCGGCCTCGGCGTAGCTCTTGGCTTAGGCCTCTTCTACACCCAATGGGTTGCTGGCTAATACTTCAATGGCACAGGCACTGTATTCAGAGTTACGCGACAAGCGAGTCCTTGTTGCAGGTGCAGGCGTCACCGGGGTTGCTTGTGCCCAAGCGCTACTTCGCAGAGGCGCACTTGTCACGCTGGCAGATGAGTCAGTCAAAGAGGTTCCAGAATTTGCTGTTGTTGCTCCCGTAGCAATCACAATCACTGACTTTGATCTACTTCTGATTTCTCCCGGATGGCGTGAAGATCATCCATTAATTTCCCGTGCCCGCGAAGCCGGATTAGCGCTTATTAATGAGATAGATCTGGCATGGAGTTTAAAGAGCTCATCACAGAAATGGATTGCGCTCACTGGGACCAATGGCAAGACAAGTACTGTCGAACTGTCGGCACAGATGCTGCGTAGCGGCGGACTTCGCGCCATCGCTTGTGGCAATGTTGGAACTACCGTGATTGAAACTGTGGAATCTGGCGAAGAATATGACTACCTAGTGCTAGAGCTTTCCTCGTTCCAACTCCATTGGATGGAAGATCCTAGTTTCGTAGCTGTCGCGATACTCAATATTGCAGAAGATCATGTCGATTGGCACGGCTCATTTGCCGCATATGCCAAGGATAAAATTTCAATTCTTGATAAATCTACAACCGCAATTCTTAATGGCGATGATGGAGAAATTGTCTCTCGCACCTCTGCGTGGCAAGGTAGAAAAGTCTTCTTCTCTCTCGATACTCCCGCCCCGGGTCAGATCGGTGTAGTGGAAGAACTGCTTATTGATCGTGCCTTTGTGGCAGATCCACAAGAAGCAGCGATGTTTGCAGAACTTATAGAAGTGAAACCGACGGTGCCGCATAACGTCTCCAATGCGCTGGCAGCTGCCGGATTGGCACGCACAGTAGGCGTTTCACATGAAGCAATTCGAGAAGCGATCACTGCCTTTACTCCTGGTAAACATCGCATTGCGAAAATACTGGAGAAGGATGGAGTTACCTGGATTAATGATTCCAAGGCCACCAATCCTCATGCCGCTGCGGCATCTGTCATGTCTGCGCTCTCCGTTATTTGGGTTGCAGGAGGTTTAGCCAAGGGCGCCACGATGGGCGAACTCGTCGAACGCGTTAAAGGTCGGATTAAAACGGCGATTCTGATTGGTGCAGATCAAGAGTTAATTGCCCGAGAAATTCGCGAACGTGCACCGCAGGTTGAAATTATCTCCATCAATCCTCCTGGCGATTATGTAAGGGGCGGAACGAGTAATTCGCTGATGGAAGAAGTAATTCGTGCCGCACATAATCGTGCACAAGCAGGAGATACAGTGCTATTAGCTCCAGCGTGCGCATCGATGGATCAATTTATTTCCTATAGCGATCGCGGGGATAGATTTTCGGCGGCGGTAGAGAAGGTGGTTCGCGATGGCAAATAAGACAGAGACTCACTTTCTTGCCAAGCCGGTAAACCATCTTTACATGCTTTTAATAAGCGCAGGTGCGCTCACTTTTCTCGGGTTAATCATGGTCTTCTCGGCGTCATCGATTCAATCAATCGATAGCAAGGGAACCGCCATTTCGATTGTGCTTCGCCAACTATTGTTTGTGGCGATCTCCATTCCTCTTGCTGGATATCTCTCCAAACTTCCTACTGCGCGATGGGAAGCTGCCGGTCGCCTCGGCCTGGTCATCTCGATTGCGCTACTCGGCGTGCTGGTTATCCCAGGTGTAGGTAAGACTGTTAATGGAAATACAAACTGGATTAATCTCAAATTCATTGATGTGCAACCTAGCGAGTTCGCAAAATTTTTTATGATTCTTTGGGCCAGTTTCCTTCTGGCCAGAAAAGAAAAATCTGGACGATTTAACGTCAACGTATTCATGTTGATGGGGCCAGGATTCCTTCTGATTATGGCGCTAGTTATGTATGGTCACGATCTTGGAACTGCATCAGTTCTGGCGGCAATACTTGCTGGGCTCCTCTTTGTTTCAGGTATCCGTCTACGACTCTTTGGCGCGATTACAGCGCTGGGCGGAGTTTTGCTCGCCGCATTTATTGTTACCTCCGGATATCGTGCTGCGCGCTTTCTGGTATTTATCAACCCCTTTGCACCTGCAGATTACAAATATGCAGGATGGCAGCCGGCACATAGCTTGCTCGGACTGGCTAGTGGCGGACTCTTCGGCGTTGGTCTCGGCGGCAGCCGACAGAAGTGGGGAAATCTTGCTGAAGCGCATACCGATTTTATCTTCTCTGTTATTGGTGAAGAACTCGGCTTAATCGGCACACTCTTTGTTCTGGTGCTTCTCATTACCTTGATTTACGCAATCTTTCGTATCGCGCTACGTGCACAGGAGCCCATGGTCAGATTCGCATGTGCCGGTATCGCTTGTTGGATTACCGTTCAAGCTTTTCTCAATATTGGTTCTGCCACGAGCGTTCTTCCAGTTGTAGGCGTAACTCTTCCTCTAGTCTCGTATGGTGGCTCGGCGCTGGTAGCGACGATTTGTGCGCTCGGTTTTGTGGCGGGTGCTGCGCTACGTGATCCAGAAGTGCGAAGAGAAATTGTTAAGAAACGGACCAAGTGAAGAAGATAGTTCTCGCCGGTGGAGGTACAGCTGGCCATATCGAACCAGCGTTAGCCGTCGCACGAGAATTACGCGCTCGATATCCGCAGCTCGCAATCACTTTTCTCGGAACGCGTTCGGGTCTGGAGACGACTCTCGTACCTGATGCTGGATTCAATCTCTCACTCATCTCCAAAGTGAAGATTGCTCGTTCACTCTCTCCTTCATTGCTCCTCGTTCCATTCTCACTCATTCGCTCGATTCGGCAGACCGCCCGACTTCTCAAAGGTGCGGATGCACTCGTAGGTTTTGGGGGATATGTATCAGGCCCGGCATATCTGGCAGCAGCTCTTACTCGCACTCCAATTGTTATCCATGAAGCGAATGCACGGCCTGGAATAGCTAATCGACTTGGTGCGCGGTTTACACCATTTACTGCAGTCACACATGCAGTCGAGAATGGAGCGCTCTCTTCCGCGCTGATCTCAGGACTTCCGTTACGTGAAGATGTGGTGGCGGCTTTTCGCGCCGCCAGCGTTGATTGGAGCTCTGCACGTCGCGAAGCCAAGCGAGAACTCGGTTTCGTAGATTCCAAACCAATGATCTTTATCTTTGGCGGATCACAAGGATCTGCGGCAATCAACGATGTTATCGCGGCATCACATCGCTCACTTCAAGAATTAGGTATTCAGATTCTGCATGGTGTGGGTTCTCGAAATGCGCTACCTGAATCATCTGCTGGTTATCGCGCCCAGAACTACATCACAGATATGGCAACTGCCTATCTTGCAGCCGACATTGTTATTTCACGAAGTGGCGCAGTCACCTGTGCTGAGGTCAACACTTTGGGAAAGTTTGCGCTCTTTATTCCTCTGCCAATCGGCAATGGCGAACAAGCGCTGAATGGCCTTGATCTGGTTGCCCAAGGAAGAGCAGAAATTCTGCAGCAGAATCGTTTCACCCCCGAGTGGCTCATCGCTCATGTGCAACAGCTCTTGGCGAAGAGCGCCGCAACTCCAGTTGCGGGTTCAGCAGCTGATATCGAGGCGGCTTCTAAGATTGTGGCGCTCATCGAGCACGCAGTAAAGGAAGGCAAGTAGATGGATTCGCTCACGGGCAAGAAGATTCACTTCATCGGTATTGGTGGATCGGGTATGAGTGGGCTTGCGCGCATCGCGCTCTCTGATGGAATCGAAGTATCAGGATCGGATGCAAAAGATTCATCCGTTCTCGTAGCGCTCAAGGCGTTAGGTGCGCAGGTGTATTCAACGCATGAGGCAGCACATGTTGCAGGTGCCGATGTTGTTATTTACTCGACAGCGATTTCTGCTTCCAATCCCGAAATGGCATATGCAGTTGAACGCTCGATTCCAATTTTGACGCGCGCACAAGCGTTGGCGCTCTTGATGCGCGGATCACGCAGCATTGCCGTGGCCGGTACACATGGAAAGACCACAACTTCATCGATGATGACGGTCGCACTGCAGGCATGTGGAGTAGATCCCTCCTTTGCAATCGGTGGAACTCTGACTGCATCTGGCTCCAATGCCCATCGCGGCACGGGGGATATCTTCGTTGCAGAGGCAGATGAATCAGATGGCTCCTTTGTTGAATACCAGCCAATGGCGGCCATCGTCACAAATATTGAACATGATCACGTGGACTTCTTTCACACCCCAGAAGCTGTTACTGAGATCTTTGATCGGTTCGCTCAAACAATTTCCCCACAAGGATTTCTCGTTTACTGCGCAGATGATGCGGGTTCTTCCCGACTAGGCAATTCTGCGCTTTCCTGTAGGCCAATTTCATATGGAGAAGAAGAAGGTTCAGATCTGCGGATAGACCAGATCACCCTTAATCCAATGGGTTCGAAGGCCCGCATTCTCTGGAAAGGAAGCGCAGTAGGAAACCTTGAGTTGCAGGTTCCTGGACATCACAATCTTCTTAATGCAGCGGCCTGCCTTGCTATGGGTTTATCACTCGATCTGCCAGTTCATCAATTACTAGAAGGTTTACATAATTTCCGTGGCGCTGGTCGTAGATTTGAATTAACTGCAACAGTTCATGGAATACGTGTGATTGATGATTACGGACATCACCCAACAGAGATTCGAGTGACGCTAGAAGCGGCACGACGATATGCCGGAGCCGGGCGAGTGCTGGTCATATTTCAACCACATCGCTTTTCTCGCACCCAAGCATTTCTTGGAGATTTTGCGCTAGCGCTTGATCTGGCAGATGATGTAACGCTTCTCGAGATTTATGCAGCAAGTGAAAAACCTATCCTTGGAGTAACGTCGGCGCAGATTGCTGAGAAGATGAAGAACGGACATTACATTCCAAACTTCGCAGCTGCGGCCGAACGCGTCATCGAATTAGCACAACCTGGTGATGTCATCTTTACTTTGGGTGCCGGAGATGTAAATTCGCTAGCTCCGATCATCGCCGAGGGATTGCAACGTCGCTTTGCGTAAAATTTCTCGGCTTACCTTAGCTTCAGCTGCGGCAATCGCGCTCTTTGCTGGATTGGTCTACCTCTTTGCATGGTCTTCCATATTTTCAGTTTCGACAATTACGGTTTCTGGCGCACCCACTGCAGATAGCAAGAGCCAAGTAGTCCAAAGATTAGATATTGCGCCGGGCGAGAAGATTGCTCGAGTAGAACCGAGAGCAATCGCCACCCGACTTGACTCGATAGATTGGATCGAGTCAGTTGATATCTCGCGTCATTGGCTCAGTGGCCATATTGAGATCGCAGTAAAGCCGCGAGTTCCGACTGCTTTCTTCAACGGCTCGACAATCGATGCAACCGGCAAGGTCTTTCAACTACCCGGATTCTCTGGCGCAAATCTTCCGACCGTTAGTGCCACCGATCCCAAGACTGGCTTGGCCGCAATCGCTCTCTTTCAAACCTTTCCCGCAGATTTCAAATCTGAAGTAACTTCGCTCTCGGCTCGCGACTCGGCCACGTTCTTACTTCATATCAATGTTGCGGGCCAAGATCTGCAAGTCGAGTGGGGCAAGGATGAGAAGACGCCCCTCAAAATCCAAGTAATTAAGGCCCTTATTGCACTTCCCGAAAATAAAAATATAAAGCGAATTGATATCAGTGCTCCACATGCACCAATTGTGAAATAGAAATTCTTATAAAAAACATTTTCAAGGTATCAAGTACACATTGAGAAAATAGTTCGTGGCGGTCTTTGATTACTCCTATCTAACGACATACCTTGACCGCCATATAGAGAGTAGAAATGTATGCCTCAAGTAGAGGTTTACAGTTCTTAAGGGGGACTCACGTGGCTGCACCACAGAATTACTTAGCTGTCATCAAAGTTGTCGGTATCGGCGGCGGCGGAGTAAATGCAATCAATCGCATGATTGATGTCGGATTAAAAGGCGTTGAGTTCAT
>JBAXLF010000015.1:0-24452 GCA_037134955.1 Actinomycetota bacterium
TCTGGTTCATCCCAATCTCCGCGCTCGAGCGCCTTGGTGTGGCGAAGAATGATCAGCGTGTCAGAACGCTTATCTTGCTCTTGGAAGTTTGTGATCATCTCCATATCCGTTGGATAGGTAGCTAGTTCAAGCGCATCCTCAAGCGTTAACCACCGAAGTTGATCAACCTCTTCATTTGCAACGAAGGTACTTGCATCTAATCCACAATGAGCTGCCCAGAAGATCACACGCTTAGGCTGGCCGTTCTCTACATAATCGACAGATCCCAGTTGGCGTGTAAAGCTCGCCTTAATTCCTGTCTCTTCAAGCAGCTCGCGGTATGCACATTGCAGTGCAGTCTCGCCTTCTTCAATCTTTCCCTTAGGCAGAGTCCAGTCGCCATATTTAGGGCGATGGATGAGGGCTATCTCGATATTGCGGTCAGCTGTCTCTCGCCAGAGAAGTGCACCGGCTGCTCTGATCATGCGCGGTTATGTTTTTCGATGAAGTGATCCTGGAAATTCACCAAGTAATTACCATCGACATCTTTGATGTGACGTACCCAATGATTCTCTTCATCAAGCTTCCAGGTTGAGTATTGATCCGATACCGAATCATCGAGAATTCCCTGTAAGCGAAGCTTATGTTTCTCAGAATCAATCTGCACCAATGATTCAACTCGTCGATCAAGGTTGCGATGCATCATATCTGCGCTTCCAATGAAGTAATCCTCAGCACCATTGTTGCGGAAGTAGTAGATACGAGAGTGCTCGAGGAAGCGACCAAGAATTGAGCGCACTTTAATATTTTCACGACGTGCCGGTGTATTCAGTTGAAGTGAACAGATTCCACGGACGACGATTTCAACTTTTACACCTGCATCGGCAGCTTCATAGATTGCGCTGATGATCTCTTCATCGAGAAGCGAGTTGAGCTTTAGGCGAATCCATGCAGGCTTTCCCTCGAGGTGATGACGGGTCTCACGCTTGATGCGCATTAAGAGCCCTTTGCGCAGGCTGTGAGGAGCTACAAGTAAACGTGAGTACTCGTGTTTAGTTGAGTGACCAGAAAGCTCATTGAAGAGACGGGAGAGATCTTCACCCAAAACCGGATCAGCGCTCAATAAGCCGAGGTCATCGTAGAAACGAGCTGTCTTATCGTTGTAATTTCCTGTTCCAACGTGTGAGTAGCGTCGAAGAGTTTCGCCTTCTTCACGTACAACGAGAGATAACTTGGCGTGAGTCTTCAATCCCATCAGGCCATAGACAACGTGAACGCCAACTTCTTCAAGCTTACGTCCCCAACGCACATTGGCCATCTCATCAAAGCGAGCACGAATTTCAATGACGGCAAGGACTTGTTTGCCTGCTTCAGCAGCTTCGATAAGCGCCTGGACAATCGGTGAATCACCGGATGTGCGATACAGGGTCTGCTTAATAGCGAGAACTTGTGGATCTTGCGCTGCATTTTCCAGAAACTTCACAACTGACGATGTAAATGATTGATATGGGTGGTGGAGCAGAATCTCACCTTTACGCAGAGCCGCGAAGTAAGAATCCGAAGAAGTTGGATCGACATCACGAAGCTCGGGTGCAGTCTCACTTCTGAAAGGTTTATATTTCAAATTCGGAAAATCAAGATCTGCAATCTGATTAAGGCTACGTAAATCCAAAGGACTGTCATATTTGATGACATCGTGAGGCTCAATCTGGAGTTCTTCCATCAACTCATTGAGAACATGGGCATTGATTACCTTATCCACTTCAAGGCGTACTGGTGGTCCAAAGCGACGACGGGTGAGCTCTTTCTCCATCGTTTCAAGGATGTCATCGGTCTCATCTTCATCAAGATCAAGATCTTGGTTACGAGTTACACGGAAGAAGAAGTGATCCTTGAGAGTTACGCCAGGGAATAGTTCTGAAAGGTGCTCTGCAATGAGCTCGTCGATGAGGACAAATCTAAATTTTGAAGCATCAGAGGTGCGAATAAAACGCGGAAGGTTTGATGGCACCTTTACGCGCGCAAAGCTGATGTCGTAATCCTCGCTTGATTCGATATTGATACCGATATTGAGAGATAAACCTGAGATGTAAGGGAAAGGATGCGAAGGATCTACGACTAGCGGAGTTAGAACTGGAAAAATTCTCTTGTTGTAGTAATCCTTCAGATGGTCACGTTCATCTTGAGTCAATTCGTTAATCTTAAGAAACTCAATTCCATGTTCGGCTAACTCAGGGATGATGACATCTCTAAAACGTTCAGCTTGAATCTGGACAAGTTCTTGAGTTCGCTTCAGAACAATCTTGAGCAACTCTTTCGGGGTATAGCCGGCGCTATTAGGAGTAGTGACTCCACGTTCAATCTTTGCCTTCAGAGATGCAACACGGACCATAAAAAATTCATCGAGGTTTGAGGAGAAGATAGCAAGAAAGCGAACGCGCTCGAGGAGCGGAATCGTTGGATCTTCGGTCAGCTCGAGGACTCGAGTATCAAAGTCGAGCCAGGTGAGCTCGCGATCCTGGAAGTTCGCAATCTGGTTTTTCACTGTCTAAGAATGGCGCAATTGAGTGAATAAGAGGTAATCGCTAAATGAACGGGCTCGTGAAGTAGTGAGGCGGGTCGGGCTCGAACCGACGACGACCGAATTATGAGTTCGGGGCTCTAACCAACTGAGCTACCGCCTCGTCGTGGCCAATCTTAAGGGGTTGCTCAATAGGATTCACCCATGATTCATCTGAGCCAAGCGCGTTCCTCAATCATCTTCGAGCACGATGGCGATTCCCTTGCTGTTCTTTATTGGGGCAAGAAGCTAGGTGCAATCAACGAGAAGTCATCTGAGGCGATTCGATCTGCACTCACCAAACCTCATTATCACGGCGGACTTGATGTCGCGCCAGGTAATTTGATTCTGCGTGAACATGCACATGGATGGATTGGTCATCCCGCACTTCGTGGTCACCGCGGAGGAGTCAGCGCATCGAATGCATTTACTGTAAAGAGTGCGGTACAGAAAGATCAATCAATGGTTGCGCACTTTGTTGATGCAATTGCAGGAATTGAAATTGAGATCACTTACACCTTAACGCCATCAGATGTTCTCTTGATGGATGCGAAAGTAACGAATACCGGCGAAGGCAATTACTTCCTTGAGCACTTCTTGTACTGGCTTCCGCTGGCTGAACAAGCAGATGAAGTTCTAGATTTTTATGGGCACTGGACTAAAGAGCGTCAACCGCAACGTCGCTCAATCGATTACGGCCTCATTACTCGTGAAGGATTCGAAGGTCGCTCGGGACACGATTACACAATCACTCAAGTTGCGCTTAACCACGCAACTGGATTCCGTCACGGTGAGGCATGGTCACTTGCGATGGCCTGGAGCGGTAACAATATTCATCACGTAGAGCGCTTGATTGATGGACATAAATCAATTGGCGCAGGTGAGTACTTGTTGCCAGGCGAAGTAATCTTGAAGAAGGGCGAGAGCTATGAGGCTCCTCGCGCAATTGCATCCTTTAGCGATCGCGGCCTTGATGGCTTAACGAATAACCATTACTCCTGGATTCGTTCGCGCCCTAACCACATTACAAAGGTGCGTCCTCGTCCGCTGACCCTAAATATGTGGGAAGCGGTCTACTTCAATCACGTTGAAGAAGACATTCGCAAGATGGTTGATAAAGCTGCTGAAATCGGAGTTGAGCGCGTTGTCCTCGATGACGGTTGGTTTGGTTCGCGACGTAATGACCGTGCAGGTTTGGGCGATTGGGTTGTATCGAAGGATGCCTGGCCGAATGGTCTAGATCCCATCATCAAGTACATCAACGATAAAGGTATTGAATTTGGTCTCTGGTTTGAGGGCGAGATGGTCAACCGCGATTCAGATTTATATCGCGCGCACCCTGATTGGATTCTGCAAGAGCCAGGTCGCTTGCCGATTGAAGGTCGCTGGCAGCAGGTACTCGACCTTACAAAAGAGGGCGCCTATAACCATGTTCTCAACCAAGTTGATGCAATTTTGAGTGCTCATAACATCGCTTACATTAAATGGGATCACAATCGACATTTAACTGATCCGATATCTGATGGACGCCCTGTTGTACGCAAGCAGACGGAAGCGATTTATCGAATGTTTGACGAACTCAAAAAGCTCCACCCCGGACTTGAAATCGAATCTTGTTCATCCGGTGGTGGACGTATTGATTTAGGAATGATTGAACATGCAGATCGCTTCTGGACTTCAGATCAGAATGATCCGCTAGAACGCCAGCTGATTCAGCGTTGGACAGGTTTGGTAATTCCACCAGAGTTCTTAGGAACACATGTTGGGCCAACTGTGGGACACCAGATGAACCGCACACATTCAGTTTCATTCCGTGCCCTTAATGCCCTCTTTGGCCATGCTGGTATCGAATGGGATATCACTGAAGCAGATGCCCAAGAAACCGAGACCCTCAAAGCATATGTCGCGTTCTATAAGCAGCATCGTGATTTGCTGCACTCAGGAACTGTTGTTCGTAGCGATGAGATTGTTGGCAATGCACAGTTATATGGAACGGTTGCGCTCGATAAGAAAGAGGCGATCTTTACCTACATGCAGCTGTCGTCGCTCGATAACTTTGGTCCACTGCTGACAACCTTTGATGGACTTGATAAAGAGACTCTCTACCAAGTCACAGTTATAGAAAACTTGAGCGCAGATGAATTTACGCAGAAGCGCGCACCGGGTTGGTGGCCGGCACTTCAATTAACAGGAGATCAGCTTGCGCATATCGGATTGCAACTTCCAGTGTTAAAGCCTGAGTCAGGCTTGTTGTTCCATATGCGCGCTCTTTAGGAGTAGCATGTTTTTAACCAGTCAACGATGACTTTAGGAGCAAAAAGTGCTTGTCGGTATCCCCAAAGAAGTTAAAAATAATGAATTTCGCGTCTCAACGACACCGGCAGGAGTTCACTCTCTCGTCATTGCTGGCCACACTGTATTTGTTGAAAAGAGTGCCGGCGTTGGATCTGCAATCACCGATGCTGAATATGTAAAAGCTGGAGCCACAATCCTCGATTCCGCCGATGAGGTCTGGGCAAAATCCGAGATGATCATTAAGGTGAAAGAACCCGTTGCTGAGGAATATCACCGCATGCGCAAAGGTCAGATTCTCTTTACCTACCTGCACTTAGCAGCATCGCGCGAATGCACAGATGCCATTGTGAAATCTGGAATTACAGCGATTGCCTATGAAACCGTTGAAGTAAATCGTTTTCTTCCGCTGTTGGCACCGATGTCAGAAGTTGCAGGACGTATGTCGATTCAAGTCGGTGCCGCAGCGCTGCAACGTCCCAATGGAGGACGCGGAATATTGCTTGGGGGAGTACCCGGAGTTGCACCTGGCAAAGTTGTGATTTTAGGTGGCGGCAGCGTTGGAGTATCAGCAGCGGCCATGGCAATTGGTCTGCGCGCAGATGTCACACTGCTTGATATCAACCTCAAGCGCCTCGTTGAAATCGATGAGATGTTCCATGGACAGGTAAAGACTGTGGCATCTTCTGCCTTTGCTATTGAAGAGTATTGCACGCAAGCCGATTTAGTTATTGGCGGCGTCTTGATTCCCGGAGCTGCTGCACCGAAATTGGTAACTGATGCAATGGTTGCCAAGATGAAGCCAGGATCTGTTTTAGTGGATGTCGCTATCGATCAAGGTGGATGCTTTGAGGGATCGCACGCCACAACACATGCCGACCCAACTTTCAAAGTTCACAACTCGCTCTATTACTGTGTGGCAAATATGCCGGGTGCAGTTCCGGCAACATCAACAGCGGCGCTCTCTAATGCAACGTTGAAATACTCACTGGCTCTTGCCAATAAAGGTTGGCAGCAGGCGATGGCCGATGATGCTGGATTAGCTGCCGGTCTTAATGTGCACGAAGGAAAGATTACGTATGCAGCTGTAGCTGCCGCGCACAAATAAGTAGAGAGAAGTTAGTCGCGTTGCATTCCGCGGCGACCCCAGAACTCCCACATTCCCATAACGCTCAAGACCAGCGCAAAGCCAAAGAGGAGATCTTCGAGAGGTGCTGCGCAGATACGGAATCCAATGATTGCACTGGGGTTATACATCACGATATTGCGCGATGTTAGCCACCAATTGGTCAGCAGTTGAAAGGGCAGAATAATTGCGTAGGAAGTCCAGAATGCAGCGCGAGTTAACATAGAATTTTTGAAGATAAATAGATCGACCATTACCGAAATACTAAAAGCGGCGATTGCGATATCTGAGTAGATCATTCGCCGAACTCGCCTTTACGCCAATGCGGTTTGACTGTTGTCACACCTTCGATAGTCAGAATCGCTGCGAGTGGGACAACGATAAAGAAGAGATACTCCTCAAGTGGAATATGAAATGGACCAATAATGCCGAGCATCTGCGAGCGATCGAAGAACCAGTGGCCTCGTGCAATTGCGTAGGCATCCCAGATAAGAAAGAGCAGGCTGATGGGGAGAATGCTGAGCGCCGCTCTTTTGATACGGCGGAGAACACCTGTCTTGAGAAAAATCTCGAGCCAGCCAGATCCGATGAGGGTGAATACCAACATACCCATATAGGACCAATGTCTCATGGCTGCATTTTCGCATAGAAGGGAGAGAAAATTGCTACTGTGGCGTTTATGGACACAGCTAAGTTGAGAGTCTTCTCCAATGTGCGCACCTTCTCAAATATCTGTGTTGCAATCACTATTGCACTCTCTCTGATTTTTTCACAGACCTTTGGCGCACATTCTCTTAACTGGCAAGTTGCTCTTGCCGTGATTGCGCTGGCTATTGGAATCCCACACGGTGCGCTCGATCACTTGGTGACTTTGCCTAAATCTAAACCACTCGTCATGGCGCTCTTCATTGCGCTGTATGTCGCAATTGCATTGGCTGCTATCTGGGCCATCTTGCAATGGAATGTCTGGGGTTTTATTGCAGTAGTCGTCATGAGCGCAACTCATTTTGGGATTGGCGATAGCGCATTTATCTCTGAGTTAGACCGCTTGCACGATTGTGCGGGAAAATCGCTACCTGTGTGGGCTTATGCCAGTGCTGGCGGATTACTGCCAGTAGTAATTCCATTGGTGAATAGCCGAAGTACTGAAGCGCTTACGAAGGTCAACTCGCACTTAATTAATTGGCACCACGGTTACACAGCCGAGATTCAAATTACTGTAGCCGTTATTGCAGCAATTTCTCTCTTAACTCTGCTACTACGTAAGCGTTATCGCGATGCGCTCGATATCGCACTCCTTGCTGCCTTGGCATCGATTGCACCACCGCTGGTGGCATTTGCGGTCTACTTTGGGTGCTGGCATGCCATGCGCCATACAGCGCGATTATCGTCGCTGCTTCCTAAATCGCAAGCTGCATACGAGTTAGGCAGATCCAGTCGTGCATTTCTGCAGGCAGTAATCCCCGGACTTCCAGCGCTTGCCGGTACATTGATTTTTGTTGTCATCCTTGCAGGTGTCTCAAAAGATAATCTCACTGATTCATTTCTCTGGTTGACCTTGGTCACAATCTGGGCGTTGACAGTTCCTCACATGATTGTCACAGCCAGACTCGACCGCGCCGCTCTGAAGAATTAGCCGCTCATTAGTTAGGCTCGGATATATGTTGAAGAAGTGGATAGTTGTGGCAATCTTTATGGCACAGCTGACACCAGCGCATGCTGCACCTAACTATGTATTTCCGATTGCCGATTGTGCAGTTACCTATGCTCACGTACATCACAATTATCCAGCGACAGATATTTTGACTCCTGCTGGTTGCAAATTTGTATCGCCTGTTGCGGGTACCATCGATGAAGTCAATCGCATCGATAGATGGAACGGTAAGACCAATCTAGGGGCTGATCGCGGGGGACTTTACGTATCTGTCATTGGTGTAGATGGAGTTCGCTATTACGGATCTCACCTGAAAGCTATCGATCCGCTGATTCAGTCAGGTGTAGTCGTTACTGCAGGGCAGCTCTTAGGAAAAGTTGGAACATCAGGTGATGCGCGAGGAACAAAGTCACATCTTCATTTTGGAATTTCTTGGACCACACCAGCAGATACTTGGTGGGTTCGTCGCGGAGAGGTATATCCATGGAAATATCTCGATGCGTGGAAGATCGGAAAAGATTTATCGCCAGCCAAGTCTGTAGCTGCGCTAAAGGTTAAGGTCGGGGAAGTTCCACCGATTCCAAAATATTAACTAGATATTTCAAGGAAAAAAATAAGGCCCGTTCGATTTCTCGAAACGGGCCTTATTTGTAAGTGAAATTAGTTAGCGTTCACTGCGTCTGCCTGAGGACCCTTTGGACCCTGGACAACCTCGAATGAAACTGCCTGACCCTCTTCAAGGGACTTGTAACCGTTTCCTTGGATTGCTGAGTAGTGAACGAAAACATCTTGTCCGCCACCATCAACTGCAATGAAACCGAAACCCTTTTCAGAGTTGAACCACTTAACTGTACCTGTTGCCATATTTTTTACTATTCCTTCGATATGTTGGGAGTTCGAGAATTCCTCGAGCTCCAGTCTTCGTCTTGCGTTCAGCCATACCGAGTAAAGAAGTAAATCTAACAACGGGTACTGATAAAGCGTCCGACTAGGGAAAAGCGTACCTGCTACACAGGCGTATGCCTATTCGCGTAAATCGAAATCCACGCTCAAATCGTTCCTCAAAATCGTAGATATTCACAAAGTCAGTGGAAAGTTGTATAAATAGAGCACTCATTAGCAGTTGGCAGCATTTGTGGATCGGGGAAGGTCGCACAAGAGCACCTTGCTAGGAGCACCACATGCACGACAAAAACCTCGCTGGTCTGGTTGTTATCCATTCCGCGCCATCTGCCCTGCGCCAACATATTGAGTGGGGGCTCAATTCACTTCTGGGTACTCCGCAGAATCTCTTCTGGCGTGATCAACCACTTGCCCCGGGCACAGTGCGTACAACTCTCGAATTCCGCGCACCTAATGGCACTGCAGCCAAGATTGCAACTGCACTTAAGAATTGGCATTACCTACGGTTTGAAGTCAGCGAGTTAGCAGATCACGGCGGAGAAATATTTAGATGCACACCAGAACTAGGGATCCATCGCTCTCGCGCTGATGCAATCGGAACCATATTGCTTGATGAGAATATTCTCCGGAAAGCACTCACTCATTTCGATGAGACCGAAATTCGCAAGGAAATAGAGCTAGCACTCGGAGTCGAATGGGATAACGCGCTGGAACCTTTCCGCGGAGTAGATCTGCAAGAGGTTCAAAGGCTCCGTGCTATTTAGTGAATGAGATATGATGTAAGTATGACTTCACAGACGCCCATGACTTCAACAGAACGTCGCCGTTCAATTCTCTACATAGCAATTGCACTTATTCTCGCAGTTGCACTTGGTGGAGGGTTAGTCAAAGTTGGCGCAGGATTTGCCGCTCGCAATGCCAATGGAATTACTGTGACTGGATCTGCCAAGACTTCTGCGACTGCCGATAATGTGGTCTGGACTCTCAATGTCTCACTTACACGCCAGACAGTGGCAGAGGCTGTAACAAAGGTCGGCAACGATGTCGTTGCAGTCAGCAAGTATCTAACCGATGGCGGAATTCCAGCAGATGCTTTGACTTTGGGGTCGGTTTCAACGTATGCCAACGAGCAATGGGTCAATGGAAATAACACTGGCAAGATTCTCAATTACCGCGCTTCGCGTGATGTTGTTGTGCGCACCAAAGATGTTCAATTGGTCTCTAAATTGTCGCAAGGTATCGGAACAATTCTGCAACAAGGCGTCACAGTAAATAACTATGGACCGCAGTACTACATCTCAACCCTTCCTGCGATGCGCCCCAAGTTACTTGAAGCTGCGATGAAAGATGCCAAGATTCGCGCCGAGGCAATTACCAAAGCTGTTGGTGGCAAGGTAGGCGCTGTGCAATCAGTGAAATCTGGCGTATTCCAAGTCACCACACCTGATTCGACAGTGACGCAAGATACCGGCGCTTACGACACTTCTAGTATTGAGAAGACAGTGACATCTACAGTCTCTGTCACCTTCGCAGTCAATTAATTCGTGCGAACTGCGAATCTGCTGAGACTTTAGGCAAAAGAGTCCTATTCATAACTCGTTTTGAACTGTGCGAAATAGAATAGGGCTATGAATCGGGTCATTAGCGGTAAATCTCGTGCACCTCGAATAATCTCGATTCTTCTTATTCTGCAGTCAGCATCGATTATTGGCTTCTTTTCTGCTCATAGATTTCCCAACTTTGTCCGCATTGTCGGCAAGGATTTACATAGCTCGATTACTCAGACGACCGATACCGCTGCCGTAATTATTGCCGTCGCACTTGCGCTCATTGCTCGAGGTATTTTCTCGCGCCGAAAGCGCGCATGGCAGCTTGCAACGATATTGCAGTCGGCGCTCCTTGCCGTGGCGATATTTCATACCGGTAGCCGCTTACTCTTTCGCCACCGTTCTATCCATGTAGTCCTCGCGAATTTCGGATTAACCCACCTCATCTTTGAAATTTTATTGCTTGTGGCACTTATCGTTAAACGTAAAGATTTCAACACTTTAGGTAACCCGCATACACGCAAGAGCGATCTCTTCTACTTTCTTCAAGTTACAGGCTTGTCATATTTTGTAGCGGTTTTGATCGTCTATTTCGAACGCAATCGCTTTGTGCATCATCTTTCTCTCTCTGAGGTATTTGATACGGCGCTGAAAGGACTCGTAGGAATATCGGGTCCAGTCGCCTTTTTATCTCTAAAAACCCAGGAGCGGATCGAGAATCTTCTCCTTGCTCTCGGACTTTTTATCGCGGTTACGACTCTCTTCAGAGCGCTTCGCCCCATTGAACGTATTGCGCGCTTGAGTCGCGAAGATAAAGTAGCGATGAGCGGACTCATTTCACGTTACCCCTCAGAGGATTCGCTGGCTTACTTCGCTCTCCGTGATGATAAAGATGTCATCTGGGCCAAGAATGGCAAAGCGGCAATCGCTTACTCGGTGATAAACGGAACCATGCTCGCATCGGGCGATCCGCTGGGAGATCCTGAATGTTGGCCTGCTGCAATCGAAGAGTTCATACTTGAGGCAGATCGCCACTCATGGATTCCAGCGGTGTATGGATGTACCGAGAAAGCCGGTGAAATCTGGCGACGCGAGACAGAGTGCGACGCTCTTGAGATAGGTGATGAAGCGATCGTATTGGTGGATGATTTTGATATCTCAACGCCGCAATTGAAGAGCGTGAGACAGATGGTGAATAAGGCGCGCAAAGAGGGGTATGAGACCCACAGCAAAAAGATTTCAGAGCTCACTGATGAAGAGCGAAAGGCTCTCGCGCAATATGCTCAAGAGTGGCGACGCGGTGGAGACGAAAGAGGATTCTCCATGGCACTTGGTCGCTTCTGCGACCTGCAAGACCCAGATGCAGTTATCTCGTGGGCAACTGTAGATGGAAGCTATAAGGCCCTACTGCAATTTGTTCCTTGGGGCAGCGATGGTTTATCGCTAGATCTAATGCGCCGAGCAAGCGATAGCGTTTCAGGGGTCAATGAATTACTGATCACAGCCACAATTGAATATTCGACAGCGCATGCGATCGCGAAAATCTCATTGAACTTTGCAACCTTTAGATCAATCTTCGAAAAGGGCGAACGATTGGGTGCAGGACCAATCACCCGTTTCAATCATAAAGTTCTCATTCAGTTATCTCGATTTGTGCAGATGGAGTCGCTCTATCGCTTCAACGCCAAGTTCCAACCTGTTTGGGAGCCTCGCTATATCCTCTTCCCAAGCATCGGCCATTTAGGGCGAGTCGCAATTGCCATCTTGCGCGTTGAATCATTCCTCCCCAATAAACAACGGAAAATTAAGAGGGTCAAGGTGAGTAATGGGACTCACTGACGGATTAACAGTTCTTCTCTTCTCTTTAGCTGCCATTGGATTAACACTCTTCGCAGTTCTTGCCTGGAAGAAGATTTATCGTCCTACCTTTATCAATTTTCTATTGCGCCTCTTAATTATTGTGCTCTGCCAAGTTTTGGTGCTTATCAGCGTTGGACTCGAGGCGAATCGACAAAATGGCTTCTACGAAAGCTGGAATGATATTTTTGCCACATCATCGAATTACAGTAAAAGCGCAACAACCGTGGGAGCTGCGGCTGATATAACTCAGTCTCAATTAGCGAACGCTGATAAATTACCTCAAGGATCAGCGCTCCTGCGCGATGTGATTACCGGAAAGCAATCCCACGTCTCCAATGTTGTCTATATGGATTTACCCTCCGCTGCAGTCTCTGATATTTCAAAGAAGATTCCTTTAGACCCAAAGCGTTACCGAGTCGTTGAATTTCTCACTGGTTTTCCTTCACAACCGCTGATGTGGGTGAAGACTTTGTCGCTCGATAAAGTTTTAGCTAGATATAACCAAGAACATGTGGGACATGAAATTATCGGAATAATCCCTCAGGTAAATATTGCGGGGCACTATAACCTCGAATGTATGAATTTGCCTGGAAAGAGACCAGCTGCTGAAACATGGCTTACCCAGGATATGCACTCGTATCTTGCAACTCGATTGGGGATGCAGGATTCGAAATGGGGCGTCATGGGAGTCTCTACTGGAGCCTGGTGTGCTGCGATGTTATCGATCCGCCACCCTGAACTTTATTCGGCAGCAGCTTCAATTGCCGGTTACTACAGACCTGCCCTTCCAGCTGCCGATCCGACTGCACTTCAAAACGAGATGAATGCTGCCTATGATCTTGCAAAAAGTGAAGCATCACTAAGTAAGACGCAAAATCTCTACATCACAGCAAGTCTTGGAGATAGGTACTCAATCACTGAAACGAGAAGATTCCTCGCCGAGAAACATCCACATTTAGCGGTTACATATAGAGAATTAAAGAGCGGTGGCCATCACGCTCAAGTCTGGGCGCCACTACTTCCAGACGCGCTTACCTGGCTAGAGCGGAATATTGCCGTGTGATCCACGGCGGTAATCTGTCTCAGCAAGTATCTTTGCAATAGCGCTACGGGTCTTATCAGGATCGATCATCTCATCAACAGCGCCAATTTCGATTGCGCGAGCAACTCCACCTGAAACTTTCTCATGTTCAGCGGCGAGTTCTAGTTCCATATCTTCACGTTGATCTGCAGGAAGATCTGCAAGCAATCGACGGTGCAATACGCGCACGGCAGCAACTGAACCCATCACCGAAACTTCCGCTTGTGGCCATGCGAAGATGCGAGTTGCGCCGAGCGATTTCGAATTCATCGCAACGAATGCACCGCCGTAGGCTTTACGAGTAATTACTGTGACACGAGGAACTACGGCTTCAGCAAATGCATGGAGCAATTTTGCGCCACGGCGTACAGCGCCCTCCCACTCTTGACCGATACCGGGCAGGAACCCCGTGACATCCGCCAGCACAATAAGAGGAATTCCGAAGGCATCGCAGGTTCGTACAAAGCGCGCAGCCTTTTCTGCAGCTGCTGAGTCGAGCACACCACCGATTACTTGTGGATTATTGGCAATCACGCCGACAGTGCGACCGCCAAAGCGGCCGATAACGGTGGTCATATTTGCAGCCCACATATCGAGCAGTTCTAATTTCTCGCCATCTTTATCGAGGATTGCATCAACCAGCGGATAAACTTCATAGATGCGCTGAGCAGAATCTGGAACTAAGTGAGCAAGCGGGATATCTGCAACCGTTGCCAACATCAGCCCTTGATTGGCGAAGAGTGAGACAAGATCTTGAATTTCACTGAAGGCAATATCTTCTGTTGGGGCAATCACATGAGCAACACCAGAGTTCTTACTGTGTGCTTCAGGTCCACCGAGCAAAGCCATATCAACGACATCACCCGTTACAGATTTCACGACATCAGGGCCGGTGACAAAGATGCGACCTTCGGGTGCCAGAACTACAACATCGGTCAGCGCTGGTCCATATGCACCGCCACCTGCTGTGGGCCCGAGAACTAGCGAGAGCTGCGGAATACGACCACTAGCGGTAACCATCGCTTGAAAGACTTCACCAAATGCGTTGAGAGATGCAACGCCATCACTTAAACGCGCACCACCTGAGTGCCAGATTCCGATAACGGGAACTTGCGCACCCATGGCAGCGCGATATGCCTGCACAATGACTTGTGATCCTTCGATGCCGAGTGCGCCACCTTTAATAGTGGGGTCGGATGCAAAGATGACAACCTTATTTCCTTTAACTAAGGCTGTTGCAGCAACCATTCCGGAATCAGTGCGCGGAAGCAGAAGTTCGTAACTACCGTTATCGACAAGTTTGGCGATACGCGCCTCGGGATCGAGGACCTGCTCTGGTGTTGCCATAGGTCTAGGTTAGAGCGATTTAAATACAAGTACTACGTTGTGGCCGCCAAAACCGAAGGAATCATTGAGCGCGGCAATATCTCCAGCAGGTAACTGACGTGGTGTGTCGCGAACGACATCGACAGTCACAGCTGGGTCTAAGTTTTCAATATTAATTGTTGGGGGAGCCAGACGATCTTGTAACGCCTTTACGATAAAGACAGATTCGATTGCACCGGCGCCACCAAGTAAATGTCCGGTCATCGACTTTGTTGCAGAAACTGCAACATGATCGGCATCTGCACCTAACGCTTTACGTAGCGCATTTGCTTCAGCAACATCGCCTGCCGGAGTTGAGGTGGCATGTGCATTGAGATGCACGATGTCTTTTGTAGATAACCCTGAATTTGCGAGTGCAAATTTAATTGCGCGCTGTACTCCGTTGCCATCTGGATCTGGTGCGGCGATGTGATAACCATCTGAGGAAAGTCCTTGCCCACCGATTTCGCAGTAGATCTTGGCTCCGCGTGCTTTCGCGTGCTCGTACTCTTCGAGTATAAGTACTCCGCCGCCTTCACCAAGGACGAAACCATCGCGATCGCGATCATAGGGACGCGATGCACGCGCTGGATCATCGTTACGAGTTGAGAGCGCTTTCATCGCAGCAAAGCCAGCCATCGGCAATTGATGAATCGCAGCTTCAACACCACCCGAGACAATAATGTCGGCGCGATTACTTTTAATCATTTCATAGGCATAGCCAATTGCTTCAGCACCTGATGCGCATGCGCTGACAGGTGTATGCACGCCAGCTTTTGCTTGAAGCTCAAGACCCACATTTGCAGCAGGGCCATTGGGCATCAACATCGGAACTGTGTGTGGACTTACTCCGCGCGCACCTTTCTCCTTGAGATTATCGAATTGATCTAGCAAGGTAATGACGCCACCAATACCAGATGCGATAACTACGCCAAGTCTTTCTTTATCAATCTCATCAGGAGATCCCGCATCTTTCCAGGCTTCGCGAGATGCAATCAGTGCAAATTGTTCTGAGCGATCAAGGCGGCGCATTTCAACGCGCTCCATCTGATCTGCAGGTTCTGTCGCAACGCGCGCAGCGAAGTGCACGGGAAGGAGCTCGCGCCAATCTTCAGTGAGAAGTCTGACTCCACTCTGTCCGGCCAAAATTGCCTTCCAGGTTGAGTCAACATCTGCACCAAGCGGCGTCGTAGCACCAAGGCCCGTAACGACTACGCGACGTTGTGACATACGAGTTTTTCTAGTTAGGCAGCAGCGTTAACGATGAAGTTGACTGCATCGCCGACTGTCGCGAGATCAGTGACCTTCTCGTCAGGAATCTTTACGCCAAAGCGCTCTTCGCATGCGACAACAACTTCAACCATGCTGAGTGAGTCGACTTCTAGGTCGTCAGTAAAGTTCTTATCGAGTTCGATTGATGCAGCTGGAATTCCCGCTACTTCTTCAACGATCTCTTTGATTCCTGCAAGTACATCTGCTTGTGACAGTGCCATTATTTTTTCCTTCTCTGTGCTCACTAGTACTTCATTTCTTGAGGTTGCAATTGTCTACGAAAGAGGGGCTTACTTCCCAGTAAATCAGCAAAATATTCGGAGAAAATTATGGTTTAGGCGGTAATTTCACAACTTGCCCCGCATAAACGAGACCTGCGCCATACCCAATGAGAAGCGCCAATTTTCCGTGAAGCTCCGGGTGTTTCTCAAGCAGCGCATCCATCGCAAGTGGAATGGAGGCGGCAGAGGTATTTCCATTTTTACGGATGTCATCGGCGATGATGACAGAATCTGGCATCTGCATCTCTTTCGCCATCGTTTCAATAATGCGCACATTCGCTTGATGTGGAATAAAGGCATCGAGATCGTCGACAGTCAGCCCCGCAGATTCCAAAGCTTTGACCGCAGCTTTGCTCATTGAAAATACCGCCCAACGAAATACTTTTTGACCTTCTTGTGTGATGTTGGGCCACTTGCTACCGGCCTTGGTCAATTGCGTTTCAACATCGCGCACATCAATCCACGATGGATTCATCAAAATTGCATCGCGGCTGTCGGCATCAGATCCCCATTCGACCGGACCAATGCCAGCTTCCGGTGAAGCACCAATCACAACTGCGCCTGCGCCATCAGCAAAAATAAATGCTGTCGCGCGGTCATTAGGGTCTGTGAAATCTGAAATCTTTTCCGCGCCCACAACCAAGACAGTTTTGGAACTTCCCGACTTAATAAAATCGTGCGCCATCGAGACGCCGTAACAGAAGCCAGCACAGGCGGCGTTGATATCGAATGCAGCCGCCTTGGGATGACCTAGACGTTGCAGAATTGCGGTCGCCGCAGATGGCGCTTGAAATGGAAAGGTAATGGTGGCAACGATGATGGTATCGATATCGGTGATGGAGAGCTTAGCTTTTTTCAGCGCATCTTCCGCAGCCCAGGTAGCCATATCCAGTAGTGACTCTGACTCATCGGCAAAGCGACGTGATTCGATTCCGGTACGTTGTTGAATCCATTCGTCGCTGGAATCAATTCTGATTGCAACTTCATCGTTGAGAACCACGCGCTTGGGGCGATAAGAACCGACAGAGAGAATCTGGCTCTCGCTACCGGTCTTTGATGCAATCGTCTTCATTACTTGCCTCCGTGGTTAGCAATAAATATACGCGCTGCATCGAGATCAGCAGGAGTTTTCAGTGCGAATTGTTCGATAGTAGGTGCAGCGCGTTTGATGAGTCCAACTAGCGTTCCAGCAGGCGCAACTTCAATAACACCGGTTACTCCCAGAGATTGCAGAGTCTGCATACATAAATCCCAGCGAACTGGGTTGGCAATTTGATTGACGATGCGATTGAGTATTTCGGCACCATCATGGATCGCACCACCATCTTTATTGGAGAGAACTCCCACTGCAGGTTGGGCAGGCGACATCGTCGCTGCCAAGGTGCGCAGTGGTTCTACTGCAGGTTGCATATATGAGGTATGGAATGCACCAGCAACTGCTAGTGGTCGAACGCGTGCACCTTCTGGTGCAAGTTGCGCGAGCGAGTCGAGATCGCCGGCGGCAACGATCTGCCCACCACCATTGTCATTTGCCGCAACCAGCCCTAAATCGGCAATAGCTGTGAGAACTACCTCGCGCTCACCACCAAGTACCGCTGCCATTCCTGATGGAGATACTGCAGCGGCTTTTGCCATTTCAACTCCACGAGTACGAACCAATTTCATCGCATCGATGGGAGTTAAGACCCCAGCTATTGCTGCAGCAGTTATCTCACCAACAGAGTGGCCCGCAACAAAGGAGAACTTTCCATCGGCAGCTAGTGCATGAGCGCTCAGCAGACCTGCAGCGACAATCAGCGGTTGGGCATTGGCGGTATCTTTAATTTCATCAGCATCGGCCGTTGTGCCTAAGCGAAGAACATCGAGGCCGATTGCATCTGAAAATTCTTCGGCAAGTGCGCGCAGTTGCGGATTTTCCAGCCATGCACTGAGCATTCCGGGAGTTTGTGAACCTTGCCCCGGAGCGATGATGGCGAGCATGTCTTTAATATATTGGGTTACGAACCAGTAACAAGCCAAATTAGAGAAATCAGGCTCAGTATTAAGAGACTCTCTCGTTCTGCAGTTGGTTGATGTGAATATCTGCGTGGGCTGCAAAATCTGGATAGAGGACATTTGATTCAGCAACGTCGTTGCGATGGCGAACCATGTAAATCAGTTCATAGATGGAGAGAATAAGGATTGCCGGAAGTAGATCGATGCTGCGCTTGAGAAACCAAGGAGTACCGTTCTTGAGCATCCAGATAATCGAGTCGCGACGACTGCGGTTATTCTTTTCAGTAAATTTAACGGTTCCAATCTCAAAGCCGCGGTAACGCAATAGATGCGCAAAGTTGTCTGCAATAAATTGATGGCCATGGCGGCTAGGATGCATACGATCGACATGCCACTTATCTCGCGCGTAGATATCGTCAAGCGAGCGAGTCTCAAGTAATACCGCGCTATAGCGATGCGCCATCTTGCGAGTGATGCGATTGACAGCGTTGACGCGACGGCGACACACCCGTGCCACTAATCGTGGCATCGGAACGATTTCGGTTGGATCATGGAGCTCGAGCAACATAGATGTTGCCCCAGACTCTTCAATCTGGCGCAGCGTTTCATTGAGGTTAGATTCAAATACTTCAGGTGAGAATCCGTTACGCAACAAGTCATTTCCGCCGACGATAACGGCGATTAATTCTGGTTCGTGAATCAGAACCTTAGGAAGTTGTTCTTCGAGTACTTCCTTCGACTGCGCACCGGGACGAGAAGCGTTGATGTAGATGAGCGGTTCGGTAAATGCTTGAGCTAAGTGGTAACCCCAACCAAAGTGGTTGCCAGCATGATCCGAATCACCAACACCAGATGCTGCGCTGTCGCCGATGATGGCAAGGGTAAGAGGCTTATCCATACTAGGCCGCCTTTATCGGATGCATGGTGTCGAGCTTATGAATAGTTGCAGACCAGGGATATTTCTCAGCTTGGAGGCGGCAACGATGCGAAAGTGTTGGATCTTCCTTTAACTCTTCGAGAATAATTTCAACTGCATCAGCAAAGGCAACGCCATTGTTAGCAGCGGTTAAACCAACGAAGTCACCGTTATCGTCTGTGAGGAATTCACCCACTGCACTTGTCTCTGATGCAACTACCGGGGTTCCGCTGGCCAACGATTCAAGCGCAGCTAAGCAGAAAGTCTCGATTGGTCCTGGTGCAAGTGAGATATCGGCAGATGCAATCATCTGAGCAAGGAGATTCTTATTTGCAACGTAACCCCAGAAAGTCACTGGAATATCGCGTGATGAGTCATATAACTTCTTATGCAGTGGGCCGCTGCCGATATAGACCAGGCGCGCATTGATTCCACGGCTCAATAGTTCGCGTAATACTTGCAGTGATCGCTCTGGCTTCTTCTCGGGTGAAAGTCGGCCACAATGAACAAGCAGGATATCGCCGCCCTTAGCCATCTTCGCACGTAGCTCTTCATTGCGATGCGCAGGAGAGAATGTTTGCAGATCTACGCCGAGTGGAACGCGCACGACATTAGATGTGCCAATCTCATCAAATTCAGCGGCTGCAAAATCGGTAGTAGTGACGACAAAATCAAATCTGCGCGCCAGTCGATTGTTATGCCAGCTCACAAAACGCTTGAGGGGCACTCCCAAGTAATTCTTCACTAACCCGCGCAGAGTTTCATGGCTAAAGACGATAGCTGGAATATTTCGCTGCTTAGCCCAATTACCTAGACATGACAAGGTAAAGCGATCTGAAACTTCCAGACGGTCTGGGTTGAGTGATTGGAGAATAATTTTGACTTGGCGATTTGATTTGATGACTCGATATCCACCGCTGAACGGGATAACCCATGAAGGAAGCGTGATGCAGGCACCGTGAGAGGTGTTCTCGCGTGTGAACTTCTTCCCTGGAACCACATAGATAAAATCGTGACCAATTTTTCGGTACTCAGTTCCCAAATTATGGAGCGTTGTTTTAATCCCACCAGATTTAGGTCCGTAGAAGTTCGCGATATGAATGATCTTCATGCGACCAACCCTCGCTTCTTACTAATTTCAAATATGGCATCGCGGTAGTGATCAATGAGCTGGGCGTTGATGTAATCCCATGTGCGGTGTTCTACGGCGCGACGTGCAGCCAGTTGCATAAGGTCGAAGGAGCTGTGAGAGCGCAGCGTTGCAACAGCTTCAAGCAGAGCATGCGAGTCAGCGGTATCAATCAAGAGTCCTGTAACGCCATGATCAATGAGATCTACAGGTCCGCCGGTATCGGGCCCAATGACAGGAACGCCCGATGCGAGCGCCTCTTGAATAGCTTGGCAGAAAGTTTCGTGCTTACCTGTGTGGACAAAGATATCGAAGGAAGCAACATAGCGACCAAGTTCAGTTCCTGATTGATATCCGACAAAGCGTGCGTTGGGTAACTCTCTCTTAAATCGTGAAGCAGCTGGACCTTCACCGACAATGACAAGCTGGATATCTTTCTGCTGATCGAGAATTGCTAAATCATGGAGGCGCTTCTCATTGGCCAGGCGACCTACATAGCCCACGATAAATTTATCTCGATCTCCAGTGATATTGGCACGTAGCGACTCATCACGACGAGCCGGTTGAAACTTAACGAGATCAACTCCGCGCTTCCAGAGCCGAACATTCTTTACGCCACTACTTTCTAAATCACGACAGGCCCACATTGAGGGAGCCAGAGTGATATCAGAAGCTTGGTGAATGCGAGAGACCCACTTCTTTAAAGTGTTATGTGCAATTGTTAATCCGTAGTGGCGAGCAAATCCTGCAATATCTGTCTGGTAGACCGAGACAGTTGGAATCTCCATCTTTTTAGCAATGCGTGCGACGTAGTGGCCCAGAAAGATGGGTGAAGCTAAATGAATGACATCGGGTGCAAAGCCCTCAAGAAGTGGCTCGAGGAATTTACGAGGGACTCCCATAGGAATTAACTTCTTCATGGAAATACTTGGGACATGCTTGATCTTGTAATCAAGGTAGCGAGTAGGAGCACCTTCACTCTCGGGTGCAATGATCAGAACTTCATGGCCCTGCGCTTTGCAATATTCGAGAAGACGCAGAACTGAGTTGGTCACTCCATTGATTTGCGGCAGAAAGGCCTCAGTAACGACAGCGATACGCAACTTCTCTGATGCTCCAGCGTCGATCATGTGAGCAGAGTGAAGGGTGTGAGCATCCTGAGATTCGCAGCCAGGTTACGTGTCCCTGAATAGAAGGTGAAGTATTGGTTGAGGGTTTCACGCTTCACAAAGGGGCTACCCGTCAGTAACATAGGCGCTATGAAGATTGCAGTGTGCGTTAAACAAGTTCCTGATTCATGGGCTGAGAAGAAGATGGTCAACGGAGTACTCGATCGCGAAAACGTTGATGCAGTTCTCAATGATCTCGATGAATATGCCGTTGAAGAAGCGCTCCGTATCGCCGAAGCACATGGCGGCAATGAAGAAGGTGCACCTAATACAGTCACGGTAATTTCAATGGGCCCAGATCGCGCAACAGAGGCAGTTCGTAAGGCGCTCTCTATGGGCGCAAACGATGCCATCTTGGTCAGCGATAGCGCGCTCGCCGGTTCTGATGCGCTGGCAACTTCTAGCGTTCTTGCCAAAGTGATTGCAGATGGTGGCTACGACATGGTCATCTGTGGCACTGAATCAACCGATGCACGTATGAGCGTTGTTCCGGCGATGATCAGCGCTCGCCTTGGATGGGCGCAACTGACATTTGCCTCCAAGGTAACTGTCGATCCCGCTGGAAAAGTTTCTATCACGCGCGTTACTGAAGCTGGCGTCGATGAAATCTCTGCAGCATTTCCAGTTGTCATCAGCGTTGTCGAAAAGATCAATGAACCGCGCTATCCATCCTTTAAAGGAATTATGGCGGCTAAGAAGAAAGTGATTGATCAGAAAGATTTAGCGGCTGTCGGCGCAAGTGCGCAAAGTGCTTGGTCACAAGTAAACGATGCAACACCACGTCCAGCTCGCGCAGCTGGAATCAAAGTTACCGATGAAGGCAATGGCGGCGAAGCGCTAGTGAAATTCCTAGCAGAGAAGAAGTTGATATGAGCACAGTATTGATTCTCGCTGATTTTTCTGGCGATAAAGCAAGCAAGACAACGGCAGAGCTCGCAACTGCGGCAGCCCGTATTGGTTCCGTTACTGCAGTAGTTCTAGCAGGCAGCGGAAAAGGCGCCGCACTTGCAGCGACAGTCAACCAAGGTCCCATTGCCACAGTTCTCGTCGTTGAGTCCGATGACTTTGCGACCCACGGAGTCGCAGCATCTGCCGATGCGCTGGCACAGATTGTGAAAGAGCAATCACCAGTTGCAGTACTTATTGCATCGCATGCCTTCGGTAAGGAAGTCGCAGCACGTGTTTCAGTACTTACCGAATCTGGAATCATCACCGATGCAGTCGATGTTGCAGCTGATCTCACTGCAACGCAGATGGTCTTCGGTGGATCAACAACGGTGCACTCTCAAGTCTCACATGGCGCCGCCATTATTACGGTTCGCCCCAACAGCATCGAGGCAGATTTATCTCCATCATCTCCGGCAATCGAAAATGGATCGGCCACTATTAGCGCTGCAGCGAAGAAAGCTACAGTTTCATCATCACAACCACCTGTAAAAGGTGGACGCCCCGAACTTACTGAAGCAAATGTGGTCGTCTCAGGTGGGCGCGGAACAGATGGAAACTTTGCACCCGTTGAAGCATTTGCAGATTCACTAGGAGCAGCTGTCGGTGCATCTCGTGCCGCAACTGATGCCGGTTGGTACCCACATTCACATCAAGTGGGACAGACTGGAAAGACTGTGAGCCCGCAGCTCTATGTGGCATGTGGAATTTCTGGAGCGATTCAACATCGCGCAGGTATGCAGACCTCAAAGACAATCATCGTGGTCAATAAAGATCCCGAGGCGCCGCTCTTTGATATTGCAGATTTCGGCGTAGTGGGCGACCTCTTCAACGTGCTGCCTAAGGCCACCGAAGGCGTGCTTGCTCGAAGTTAGCTAGTGGCGCCCACGAACTAGACTGCTCCAATGAGCGTCTATCTCGACCATGCGGCTACCACGCCGATGTTTGATGTCGCTATCGATGCGATGAATACATCGCTGCGCAAGTTAGGTAACCCTTCTTCTCTTCACACCGAAGGTCGTTCAACTCGTAAAGATGTCGAAGATGCCCGCGAGAAAATTGCTCAGGCAGTTGATTGCCTGGCAAGTGAAATTATCTTTACTGGTTCTGGAACTGAGGCGGATAACGCCGCAATCAAGGGGCTCTTCTGGCATTCTGATAGAAAAGTAATTCTTATCTCAAGTATCGAGCATCATGCAGTTTTAGATGCAGCTCATTGGCTGGTCGAACATGAAGGTGCACAACTCATCGAGATTCCAGTAACAAAAGATGGAGTCATTGATCTCTCTTTTGTGAAGCAGGTTATTGCAGAACGCCGCGATGAAATCGCTCTCATCTCAGTAATGCATAGCAATAACGAAACAGGCGTCATTCAACCTATTGCAGATCTAGTCACGATTGCCGGAGATATTCCTGTGCATTGCGATGCAGTACAGAGCTTTACCAAAGTTCCGCTGTCATTTAAGGATTTAGGACTCTTTGCCATGACTATCAGCGGACATAAAGTCGGTGGGCCACTTGGAATCGGTGCGTTGATATTGCGTCGCGCAGTTGAAATTCCGGCGTTGTTACATGGCGGAGGTCAAGAGCGCGATATTCGTAGCGGAACTCTCAACGCGCCATCCATCGTCGCCTTTGCGGCAGCTGTTGCGGCAAAGATGTATGACGCCGCACAGGTTGCAGCGCTACGTGATGCATTTGAAGCCGGCGTTCTTCAGTCGCGCCCTGATGCAGTGATTAACGGTCTTGGTGCGCCGCGCCTTCCGGGGATTTCCAATATCACTTTCCCTGGAACTCAAAGTGATTCACTCTTACTCTTGATGGATTCACAGAAAGTTTCTTGTTCAACCGGAGCAGCATGTACTGCCGGTGTGCATCGCCCCAGCCATGTTTTGATGGCGATGGGACTCACCGATGTTGTATCGCAATCATCTCTGCGCTTCTCATTTGGCTCAACCAATACTCAAGCCGATGTGGATTATGCGCTCTCTGTATTGCCTGATGTCATTGAACGCGGCTTAGCCGCCAATGCGGTGGGTAAGAAATGAAGATTATTGCCGCTATGAGCGGTGGAGTTGATTCTGCAGTTGCGGCAGCACGCGCAGTTGAAGCAGGACATGAAGTCATCGGTGTCCACTTGGCACTATCTGCTAATCCGCAGAAATATCGCAGCGGGGCACGCGGTTGTTGCACTATCGAAGATTCGCACGATGCTCGTCGCGCGGCAGATGTGATTGGAATTCCTTTCTATATCTGGGATATGGCTGATGAATTTCATGAAGGTGTAGTCGAAAACTTTATGAGCGAATATAAAGCTGGGCGCACACCTAATCCCTGTCTGCGCTGCAATGAGAAGATTAAATTTGCAGCAGTTCTCG
>JBAXLF010000016.1:0-22679 GCA_037134955.1 Actinomycetota bacterium
GGTCTCTTGCTACTTACCCGCATCACTCCTGAGACCTCTTATCTCACACATGTTGTGCCATCTCTTGTGATCATGTCGAGTGGAATGGCGCTTGTCTTTATTCCATTAACTTCCACATCGCTCCATGGAATTTCCGGCCATGACACAGGCGTTGCAAGTGCGATGGTCAATACTTCGCAGCAGATTGGTGGCTCTCTAGGAACTGCGCTTCTCAACACAGTTGCTGCAACAGCTACCGCTGCCTATGCAACTAGCCATACTTCACTCGGGAAGATGACCCAGCCTTTCGCTATGACACATGGCTTTACCACTGCATTTAAGTTCAGCGCAGGGTTGCTCTTTGCTGGTGCGATTGTGCTCTTCTTCTTTATCAATATCGGTAAAGAGTCACTCGTTGAAACTGAAGGCGGAATGACGCACTAACAATTAACTAGTTGGTTGACCTAAGTGGCCAAGTAGAAGCTCGCGCACACGCGCAGCATCTGCTTGGCCCTTTGTCTCTTTCATGACTGCACCGATTAACGCACCAGCTGCAGGTAGGTGTCCCCCACGAACTTTTTCGGCAGTCTCTGCCTGCTCTGCGCAGACTTTCTCAATCGCTGCCATCAGTGCACCATCATCATTAACAACTTTGATTCCACGCTTTGCCACAACTTCTGAAGGTTTTCCTTCACCAGCGATAACGCCCTCAACAACTTGGCGGGCTAGCTTGTCAGTAAGTTCACCAGCTGCGACAAGAGCTACAAGCTCTGCAACATCTGCAGGAGTAATTGCCAAATCTGCGACCGCAACGTTCTGATCATTTGCGATACGAGATATTTCACCGAGCCACCAGGTGCGCGCCTTCGTTGGATCTGCACCAAGCAGAACAGTTGCCTCAACGATATCCAAGACATCGGCGTTGATCATCGCCTCCATCTCTTTATCAGGAACGTTCCACTCTTCTTTAATGCGTTTGCGATGTACTGATGGACGTTCCGGAAGCGTTGCGCGAAGCTCTTCAATCCAGGAAGCTTGCGGCGTTACTGGTACAAGATCAGGATCTGGGAAGTAACGGTAATCCTCTGCTTGTTCCTTTGAACGACCTGATCGGGTAAGACCGGTGTCCTCTTGGAAGTGGCGAGTCTCCTGCTTAACTTTCTTGCCATCATTTAACAGCTCGGCGTGACGAATCATCTCACCGCGAATAGCGCGTTCGACAGAGCGCAATGAGTTGACGTTCTTGGTCTCAGAACGTGTACCTAAAACATCTGAACCGATTGGCTTAAGAGATACGTTGGCATCGCAACGAAGTGAGCCTTGCTCCATCTTGACGTCAGAGACCTTAAGTCCGCGCAAGATATCGCGCAGCTCTGCAACATAAGCCTTTGCCACTTCTGGCGCGTACTTGCCTGTGCCAGGAACTATTTTGGTAACAATCTCGACAAGCGGAATACCTGCGCGGTTGTAATCGAGCAACGAGTAATCAGCTCCATGGATACGGCCGGTAGCTCCACCAACGTGGAGAGACTTTCCAGTGTCTTCTTCCATATGAACTCGTTCAATCTCGATACGGAATTGTTGTGGACCTTCTTCGGTCTCGATCTCAACATCAACATAACCATCGAAACAGATGGGTTCGTCGTACTGTGAAATCTGGAAGTTCTTTGGCATATCTGGATAGAAGTAATTCTTACGAGCAAAGCGGCTATAGGGCGCAATCTTGCAGTTGAGGGCGAGACCAATAAGAATCGTTGATTCAATCGCCTTCTCGTTGACTACTGGAAGTGCACCAGGCAGCGCTAAACAGACCGGACATGTCTGTGTATTCGGAGCTGCACCGAATTCGGTTGCACATGAGCAGAACATCTTGCTGTTGGTATTGAGTTCGACGTGAACTTCAAGCCCTAATACGGGATCCCACTTTGCGATGACTTCGTCATAGGTTGGAAGAGCCATTACTTGGCACCTCCTAACGCCGGAGCTTTGGAGAGAATCGGTCCGCCCCACTTAGAAAGAAGCGCCGCTTCAAGAGCTGCACCTGCTAGGTAGAGACGTTGATCTTGCATCGCAGGTGCCATGATCTGGAAACCAACCGGCAAGTTATCTTCATCAGCAAGACCTGCAGGGAGTGACATGCCACAGATACCGGCAAGGTTTACTGGAATCGTTGCGACATCGCCCAAGTACATAGCCATTGGGTCATCGACCTTCTCGCCGATCTTGTATGCAGTAGTAGGTGCAGTCGGAGATACCAATACATCTGCCTGAGCAAATGCCTTCGCATAATCTTGAATAATCAAGGTACGAATCTTTTGGGCGCTACCGTAATAAGCATCGTAATAACCTGATGAAAGCGCATATGTTCCGAGAATAATGCGGCGCTTTACCTCGCGACCGAAACCAGCATCGCGGGTAGCGCTCATAACCGCTTCAGCAGATGCGCCATCAACGTCACCTGTACGAAGTCCATAACGCATCGCATCGAATCGCGCGAGGTTGGAAGAACATTCAGATGGAGCAATTAAGTAGTACGCAGCGAGAGCATATTCAAAGCTAGGGCAATCTACTTCTACGATTTCTGCACCAAGCGAGGCAAGTACCTGCAGTGATTCATCGAAACGCGTCTGCACGCCTTTCTGATAGCCCTCGCCTTGCAACTGCTTGATAACACCAATTTTCATTCCCTTAACATCGCCACTCTTGGCGGCATTTACAACTGAAGGAATTGGCGCATTAATACTTGTTGCATCGCGGACATCGTGACCTGCAATAACTTCGTGCAGTAACGCTGTATCTAAGACTGTGCGACCAAATGGTCCGGCTTGATCAAGGCTCGATGAATATGCAATAAGCCCGTAACGAGATACTGCGCCATAGGTTGGGCGCACGCCAACGATTCCAGTAAGTGCAGCAGGTTGGCGAATTGATCCGCCAGTATCGGAACCGATGGCAAGTGGTGCTTCAAAGGCCGAAACGGCAGCTGCTGATCCTCCAGAAGATCCGCCCGGTGTGCGAGTTAAATCCCAGGGATTAAAGGTTGGTCCGTAACCAGAATTTTCAGTCGATGAACCCATCGCAAATTCATCCATATTGGTCTTACCCATAATGACAACACCAGCGCTTTTGAGTTTGCTGACAACTGTTGAGTCATATGGTGGGCGCCAGCCCTGCAGAATTTTCGAACCTGCAGTAGTTGGAACACCTTTCTGAGCCAAAACATCTTTCAGCGCGAGTGGAACACCAGCTATGGCAGATAGTTTCTCGCCTTTGGCGCGACGTGCATCAACATCTTTTGCTTGGGCAAGTGCTCCCTCAGTATCAACGTGAAGAAATGCTTTTACCTGGCCATCGACAGCGGTGATGCGATCAAGATGTGCCTGCGTCAGTGCAACAGATGTTGTCTCACCCTTTGCCAGGGCATCTGCCATCTCGGCAGCTGTTGAGTGAATCATTCAGCTTCACCGAGAATTTGTGGAACGCGAAAACGTGACTCTTCCTGCGCTGGTGCACCAGAGAGCGCATCCTCAGGTGACAGGCTTGGGAGAACAACATCAGGGCGTGCGATATTTTCGAGCGGCTGTGGGTGGGAAGTGGCTTTGACGCCAGAAAGATCCATCTCTTGAACGCGGGCTACAGCGTCGAGAATCATTCCAAATTGTGAAGAGAGTTCTACCAGCTCGGATTCAGTCATCTCGATGCGGGCGAGGCCTGCAAGCTTTGCGACATCATCACGGGAGAGGCTGCTCATGTGGAGAGTGTATAAAAAGAAGAGATTAAGAGCGAATCTGCCCGTTGCCGGTAACAATCCAGGTCGTTGTAGTCATCGCTTCAAGGCCCATTGGTCCACGTGCATGTAGCTTCTGATTTGAGATTCCAATCTCTGCGCCAAAGCCCATCTGTTCTCCATCGGTAAAACGTGTCGATGCATTCACCATCACTGCAGCGCAATCGGCAAGCGCGATGAAACGTGCGGCACTCTCTTTATTCTCAGTGACAATCGCTTCTGTGTGATTCGTACCGTACTGAGCAATGTGATCTGCTGCTGCATCGACAGAGTCAACAACTGCAACATTCATCTCAAGTACGCCGTATTCGGTTGACCAGTTATCTTCAGTTGCAAGCGTGGAGGCAATCTTAAAAGTCTCTGCAACTTTCTGTGCGGTGGCATCAGCATGCAGGACCACGCCCGCATCGCTGAGAGCTTTGAGCGCCATCGGTAAGAAGGTAGGTGCAATTGATTTATGAACCAGTAGAGTTTCAGCGGCATTGCAGACGCTGGGGCGATGAGTCTTTGAATTAATGAGAATCGGAAGTGCTTTCTCAATATCTGCGAATTCATCGATATAGACATGGCAGACGCCAGCGCCAGTTTCAATCGTCGGAACTGTTGCCTCATCGACAACCATACGAATCAGCGCTGCGCTACCGCGAGGGATAACAAGATCAACAAGGCCTCGTGCAGTCAGTAAGGCTTTGGTTGTTGCGCGATCTTCCGATGGAACCAACTGAATCACATCAGGTGAAATCTTGGTCAGCGCCAGCGCATCTCTCATAACGCTGACGAGAATCTCATTGCTATTACGAGCAGAGGATGATCCACGCAGAAGGGCTGCATTGCCTGACATCAACAAGATTGCGGCGGCATCGACCGTCACATTGGGGCGAGCTTCATAGACCATGCCGATAACTCCGAATGGAACTGAGATTTGCTCAAGTTCAAGGCCATTTGGAAGAGTGGATTTACGAAGTGTTTGACCTAGCGGGTCGGGTAAAGCCGCAACTTGTCGCGCTCCCCCAACAATATCTTTGATGCGATCGGCGGTAAGGAGTAAGCGATCCTGCAACTGCGGATGCATATCTGCAGTTCGTGCTGCTGCCATATCTCCTTCATTGGCAGCAAGAATTTCAGCAGCACGAAATTCAATCGCTTGGGCAATCGCTTCGAGTGCCGCCTTGCGCTCAGCACCAGTTGCAGTGGAAAGTGTGCGAGCAGCCTTGCGCGCTTTGAGCGCTAACTCAGAGACAATCGCTTCAGCGGTCATAGGAGTACTAAATCATCTCGATGGACTAGTTCGCGCTCGTATTCAGCGCCCAGTGATGCAGCTAGCTCTTTAGTAGAGCGACCAAGCATCTGTGGAATTTCAGTTGAATCAAATGCCACCAATCCGCGTGCGATTACTTTGCCAGCAAGGGATGAGAGTTCAACGGTATCGCCTGAAATAAATTCTCCTTCAACCGCTGTGACACCGGCCGGAAGCAGTGAGACTCCGCGTTCGAGAATTGCTGTAACTGCGCCATCATCAAGAATAAGACGGCCACGTGGAGTCGATGCATGTGCCAACCACAGCAATCGTGAGTTTGCCTTTGAGTGGTGAGGCGCAAAGAAGGTTCCGAGATCTTCACCGGCAAGTGCGTGGCCAGATTCGTGGAGCGATGTCAGCAGCATCGGAATTCCCGCACTGGTTGCAATGCGTGCTGCTTCAACTTTGGTGATCATTCCCCCACTGCCAACACCTGAGGTACCTGCTCCACCCAGTGCGACTGATTCGATATCTGACATCTGCGCTACATAACGGATTGGCTGTGCACCTGCCTGCGAAGGTGGTGCGTCATAGAGAGCATCGATATCAGAGACGAGAACTAATAAATCTGCCTGAATCAGGAGCGCAACGAGCGCTGCTAGGCGATCGTTATCACCGAAGCGAATCTCTTGTGTGCCAACAGTGTCATTCTCATTGATGATAGGAATTACTCCGAGGGAGAGCAGTTTATTGAGGGTCTGCTGTGCATTTGCGTAATGTGAGCGACGCACAACATCCTCGGTTGTAAGCAGAACCTGAGATGAAATAACACCATGCATCTTAAATTTTTCGCTGTACTGCGCAATGAGTAAACCTTGTCCCACAGAAGCTGCTGCCTGTTGGGTAGCTAAATCTTTTGGGCGAATCTTCAAGCCAAGTGGAGCAAGGCCAGCTGCAATCGCTCCAGAAGAAACAACAACAACTTCTGCTCCGCGCTGTTTCAGCGAGAAGGCTAGATCAACGACCTTCTGGACTGCATGGGGATCAAGCTCTGCGCCAGCAGTTCCGGTAAGAGATGATGAGCCAATCTTGATGACAACGCGCTTAGCGCTGGTTATAACCGCGCGGCTCACTTGTCATTGCTTTCTGTTTCGCTCTCTTGGATCTCATCAAGAGTTAATTTAATTTCAGGGTTGGTAGGTTCGGCAACGTTGTACTCCCACTGGCGGGCAACTTCTTCATCAGAGAGGCGATCGCGTTCAGTTTCAACGCTCTGCCATGCGCCCTCAAGACGCGAATCTTCACCGCGACGATGTAAAAATCCGGCAAGTTGTTCGGCGCCTGCCTCAATTGTTGGCTCCCATTCGAAGACAACTTCATTATCGCCAGAGCCGATGCGAACTTCAGATCCTGCAGTTGCACCCTTCTTAAACAATTCTTTTTCAACCCCGAGTTGTGCCAGGCGATCTGCAAGATAACCAATCGCTTCGGCATTCTTAAAGTTTGTCTGACGGACCCAGCGAACAACCTTCTGCCCACGCACGCTGAAGGATCCATCGCCATTCTTCTGCACGGTAAATCCTGAATCATCGACAGCTACTGGACGCAAAATAATACGAGTGCGCTCTTCCTTTGCAGCTTCGGCGCGTTCGCGTTGCACAAGACGTGCCATCGAGTACAAAAGCTCTTGCAGGCCTTCACGGCTTGCAGCTGAGACTTTATAAACCTCGTAGCCCTTTTCCTTGAGCTGCTCTTCCACCATATCGGCCATCGCTTTGCCATCAGGTAGATCAATTTTATTAAGTGCAACTATGCGAACTCGATCTTCGAGCCCACCATAAAGAGCCAATTCGTTCTCAATCGCCTCTAAATCATCAATGGGATTTCGATCTGTTTCAAGTGTTCCGCAATCGAGCACATGCACGAGTGCAACACAACGTTCAACGTGGCGAAGGAATTGCAGTCCTAGACCTTTACCTTGTGATGCTCCTGGAATGAGTCCTGGCACATCGGCAACAGTGAAGCGAGTGTCTCCGGCCTGCACAACACCGAGGTTGGGAACAAGCGTTGTAAATGGATAATCCGCAATCTTTGGACGCGCTGCTGAAATTGCAGCGATCAGCGAAGACTTACCTGCGCTAGGAAACCCTACGAGAGCGATATCCGCTACCGATTTAAGCTGAAGAGTAAGTCTGCGCTCTTCACCTGGCTCGCCAAGAAGTGCAAAACCTGGTGCACGGCGCTTTGATGATGAGAGCGCAAGATTTCCAAGTCCACCATGTCCGCCACGTGCTGCAAGAAATGTTGTTCCAATGCCGACTAAATCAGCAATCTGTTCGCCATCTTCATCGTAGATAACGGTTCCATTAGGAACAGCCAAGATGAGATCTTCACCGGATACGCCATCTTTGCGGTCGCCATAACCTTGATGTCCCGATGTTGCTTTGCGATGTGGTGAGTGGTGAAAGTCAAGAAGTGTTGTTACTGAAGAATCAACAACCAAGATGATGTCGCCACCGCGACCACCATTGCCACCGTCTGGACCACCGAGGGGCTTAAATTTTTCGCGCTTTACAGAGACACAACCATCTCCGCCTTTTCCGGCAGCGGCGTAGAGAGTGACGCTATCAATGAACGTTGTCATTGCTACTCCCCTTTTCTGTAACGCTAGAACTACCGATGAAATAAAAAAGCGGACCGCTATAAATGCGGCCCGCTCCTTTAAGAGAAACCTAAATTAAATTGCAGGGACTACATTCACTACGCGACGACCGCGAGCGCGACCGAATTCAACTGCTCCTGCTGCGAGAGCGAAGAGGGTGTCATCTTTACCGCGTCCTACGTTCTTTCCTGGGTGGAAGTGTGTTCCACGCTGACGAACGAGAATTTCTCCTGCATTTACTTCTTGGCCACCAAAACGCTTAATACCGAGGTACTGTGGATTTGAATCGCGACCGTTACGTGTTGAGGAAACACCCTTTTTACTTGCCATTTGTTTGCTCCCTTAACCCTTACTTAGCACCGCTGATTGCGGTGATCTTTACTCGTGTGTGCTGTGCACGGAAACCTTGGCGACGGCGATGGCCTGTCTTGTTCTTGTAACGAAGGATGTCGATCTTTGGACCCTTTACTTCGTCGATAACTTCGCCAGTTACCTTGATGCTTGAGAGAACTTTTGGATCAGTTGTGACATTTGCGCCATCTACGACGAGAAGAGCTGGGAATGAAACTGATGCGCCAGTGGCAACGTCGATGCGATCGACGGTGATGGTCTCGCCAACAGTTACCTTCTCCTGGCGTCCGCCAGCTTTAACGATTGCGTACATGCTCATTGCCTCAGTTCTTCGTATTAGTCATTACGCTCGAGCCACGCATGAGGCGTGTTCGGGCAGACGCTAAGGGTACGGATTTCGTACCCTTGGGGTCAAATTGGCCCCTTGATCGTCTAAATCCGGTTGGGGCTATGCGGTTATGACCCCTGAGCTAGCTGCCCTACGGCGGCGCTTGCTCTTGGGTGCGGCTACTGCAACTTCAGTAATTTCCTCATTCCCAGACTCTGAGTTCTGAGTTTCGTGAAATTCATGATCGGTTGCAGCATCTTCATCAGCATCGAGATGATCTGCGCTCTGTGAATTTACTTGAGGCATTGGAGCTTTCATCTTCACCGGATCCATATGTACGTGAATTCCACGTCCACCACAGGAATCACAGGTTGTAGAGAATGCTTCGATGAGTCCTTGTCCGACGCGCTTACGTGTCATCTGTACAAGTCCGAGAGAAGTTACTTCTGCAACTTGGTGCTTGGTGCGATCGCGACCAAGGCTTTCTACTAAACGACGCAAGACTGCATCACGGTTAGATTCAAGAATCATATCGATGAAGTCGATGACAACGATTCCACCTAAGTCGCGAAGACGTAGTTGGCGCGCAATCTCTTCTGCAGCCTCTAGATTGTTCTTGGTAACAGTCTCTTCCAGGTTTCCACCCTTACCGATGAACTTTCCGGTGTTGACGTCGATAACAACCATCGCTTCGGTGCGGTCGATTACGAGCGAACCACCTGAAGGTAGATAGACCTTGCGATCAAATGCCTTGGCAAGTTGTTCTTCAACGCGGTAATCTGCAAAGAGATCGCCATTACCTGCATATTTTTCAATCTTAGTAACCAGCTCTGGAGCAATCGAACCGAGATATGAACTGATCTCATCCCATGCTTCATTACCTTGAATAATTAACTTACGGAAATCTTCATTGAAGATATCGCGAATAACGCGTACAGCAAGATCTGGCTCAGAAAGTAGGAGCGCTGGTGCATGGAAGTTGGGGTTGACTGACTTCTGATAAATATCTTCCCATTGCGCTTTGAGGCGTTCGACATCTGCAGTCAGCTCAGCTTCTGAGACACCTTCTGCTGCAGTACGAACAATGACGCCCGCATCTTCAGGAATAAGTGTCTTGAGAATTGCCTTAAGGCGTGAACGCTCTGATTCAGGAAGTCGCTTAGAGATACCGCTCATGCCGCCGCCAGGAACGAAGACTACGTAACGTCCTGGAAGTGAGATCTGGCTAGTAAGGCGAGCACCTTTCTGGCCAATTGGATCTTTAGTTACTTGAACAAGAACTGGTTGACCAGTCTTCAATACCATTTCAATTTTACGTGGTTCAGATTCAGAGATACCGGCCGCATCCCAGTTAACTTCACCAGCATAAAGAACCGCATTACGGCCCTTACCGATATCGACGAAGGCTGCTTCCATCGATGGAAGAACGTTCTGAACACGGCCGAGATAGACGTTTCCAACATAGGAAACGTTGGCATTTCGGTTGACGTAGTGCTCGACCATCACATTATCTTCAATAACCGCAATCTGAATGCGATCACCAATCTGGCGGACAACCATCTCGCGATCGACATTTTCGCGGCGTGCTAAGAATTCGCCATCTGTGATGATGGTGCCACGACGGCGATATGGCTCGCGGTATTCGCGTGAATCGCTACGACCACGATCGCGATCGCGACGATTACGAGTTCCGCGCTCTGAACGATCGCGTGCTGGACGTTCGGTCTTTTCTCGGACTTCCCGGACTTTAACAACGGTAACTACGCCATCTTCATCGATGACTTCGCCTGGAGTTGCGCCATCTCCGGTTGCACGGCGACGGCGGCGGCGGCGATGTGTCGTGCCATCGGCGTTCTCAGAACCATCTTCGGAAGTTTCGTCAGAATCGTTCTCGGAATTTTCTTGTGCATCTGCACCTTCACCATTTGGCTTGCGACGACCGCGGCCACCACGACGACGACGGCGATTACGATTTCCACGGCCCTCTGCATCATCTGATTCAGCAGCTGGAGTTGAAACTTCTTCTGCATCGGCAGGCTTTATATCTTTCTTCGCCGCTGTCTTGCTTGCGCGCTTTGGCGCAACTGCATCAGCAGGCGCTGCTTGAAATATTGGAACTGGAATTGCCGCTGCCTTCTTGGCGCCCGATTTAGGAGCACGTGGCGGCGCCTCTGCAGCAGTTTCTGTAGGCTCAGTTGTTACTTCTGAGCTCAGTGATTTCTTACTTGACTTCTTAACCGCGCGCTTACGCGGTGATTTTGGCTCAATAGCCATGGCACCAAATCCTTTAGCGCGTATTCCAATTGTTGGAGCTACGCATTCTCGTGGTTCACGATGAGATCACCGTGAACAAAACTTTTCTTGTAGTCCGCCGCAGGCGCGATAAGGATCGCTGGCCGCGCTGAACTCTTGCCTAATTATGTCAGATAAGGCGGTAGAAAACCTATTTTGAGCGCGAATTAGCCGTGATGCCGCGCATGCACATTCTGCAGAAGGCCAAATCCAATGAGGTTGGCAAACATGCTCGAACCGCCATAGGACATAAATGGAAGTGGGACACCTGTCATCGGCATCAGGCCAAGTGTCATTCCGATATTTTCAAATGTTTGGAAGGCGAACCAGGCGATAACTCCAGTACATACCAAAGTCCCGTAAGGGTCATTCGATCGCCGCGCAATTGCAAAGGCGCGCATCAATATTAAGAAGAGGAGGAAGATGATGAGTCCGCTTCCAAGAAATCCAAGCTCTTCGCCTGCAACGGTGAAGATAAAGTCGGTCTGTTGTTCTGGAACAAAACGACCATTTGTCTGCGGTCCATTAAAGAGACCGGTACCAATGAGTCCACCTGAACCTACTGTGATACGTGCCTGTCGAAGTTGATAACCAGCGCCTTGTGAATCTGCATTGGGATCAACAAATGATTGCAAGCGCTTGATTTGATAATCGCTGATCACGCCAGCTTTGGTTGCAACAAAGCCACCAATGACTGCTAGCAGTAGAAGTCCCACGACCCATCGTGTTGGTGCACCTGATACGGCAAGAATGGTCACGACCGATGCACTGATGATGAAAACAGTTCCCATATCCGGCTGGGCCAAGATCAAGACCATTGGAAGGGCTGCAACAGCGAGTGAGCGAAGAACATCTTTATGTGTTGGTGCATCGCTGTTGTGAGTTCGTTCTGAGAGCAACATGGAAATACCGATGATGATAGATATCTTTGCAATCTCAGCAGGTTGAATCTGAAATCCTCCAGGTAGAGGGATCCAAGCTTTTGCACCATTGACTGTACTTCCGACTCCGGGCAGCAAGACAAAGATCAATCCCAGAACGCCAAAGCCCCAGATAAATGGCGTGTATGCGCGCAGCAAGCGGTAATCAATAATTGTGACACCCCATGCAAGTGCCAACCCGATGACGATATTAATTACCTGGCGCTTGAGGTAATACTGTGGATCTAGACCATTGTTGGCATACCACTGGCGCGTTGCTGCATAAACGAGCAGCGTTCCAAGAATAAGAAGACCAGCAACGGCACCTGTTAACACTGGATCAAATCCTGATGTAATTGATGCACGACGCGACCTGCGGTAAGGATTGCGATTGAGGAAGGTGGTCATCGTTTACCCGTCGCTTTCGGAGTCGAAGTTGCTCTAACAACTGTGGTTGCGTCGCCAGGATTTAATATAGATGGCTTCGGCTTTGTAGCAGGTGAAATGCGAGGCAGAGAGGTTGGAGGTTTTCCATCAGGGAAGAGTGCAAGTCCTGGCACTACTGTATTTCCTTTAACACCGAACAGTGTTTCATAAATCTTACGAACACCCACTGCTGAGGTGCTGGCACCAAATCCGCCTTGGCTCACCATCATGACAACTGCATACTTTGGATTAGTTGCAGGTGCAAAAGAGGCATACCAAGATGTATCTGCCTTGGCAGTTCCGTTGGCATTATTTCCAAATACCTGTGCGGTTCCGGTCTTACCAGCAGTTGCCACTGGGAATCCGGCAAAGACTCCTGCTGATGTTCCTGAAACAGTTACCTCGTGCAGCGCATCATGCAGGAACGCAATTGTTGCTTGATCAACCCCTAACTCCCCATCTTTCTGCGGAGCAAAAGTGCGAATCACAGTTCCATCAGTTTTAATTACCGCTTTGGCGATAGTTGGCTTCCATAAAGTTCCGCCATTGGCAATTGCTGCATACATCTGCGCAAGTTTGATTGGAGTAACAACGGTATCTCCCTGCCCAATCGAAAAGTTAACTGCATCTCCCGCACGAATCTTGTCGCCATCGAGGCAGTTTTCATGAGCTAACAAGACTAAGAAAGCTGTCTGCGCAGATTTCGGTGCACGATCTTTATAGTTGCAGTAGTAATCCTTATTCTGTTTATACCAATTGGTGCGCCATTGGCGGTTGGCTAGCCGCCCAGCTGACTCAGAAGGAAGATCAACTCCAGTCTTTACTCCCATCTGGAACTTTTCAGCTGCCTTAAAGAAGTAATCGTTAGGGTTTGAGTGCGGATTCAAACCGCCGTCACGCACCCATTCGTCATAAGCAATCTTGTACCAAATGGTGTCGCAGGAGACTGCAATAGCCTGCTTGAGAGTAAGCGTTCCCTGCGACTTACTTTCGAAGTTTTGAAAAGCACGGTCACCAACCTGCACCTCTTTAGGGCATTGGTAACTTCCCTTTAGGTCATAGCCTGCATCTTTGGCTGCCACCACAGAGACTGCTTTAAAGGTTGATCCCGGTGCATAGAGTCCTTGAAGTGCGCGATTGAGAGCAGGTACGCCATTGCTCTCGCTATAAAGATCTTTCGCTTGTTTAACAGTTAAGCCCTTTTCAAAAGCATTAGGATCAAATGTTGGATAGGAAGAGAGAGCGAGAACTTGTCCATTACTGACATCCAGCACTACTGCGGCTCCGCCATCTGCGCGATACCCAGATCCGCGAGCACGTTTTACTGCATCAGCCAAAGCGATATCTGTAGCAGCTTGAAGTCGCGCATCGAGACTTGTCACTAAGTGATCGCCTGGTACTGGTTTTGAATTCTTACTTGTTGTTGTCACTGCTTCTTTGCGATCGACGATAAAAGTTTTTATTCCAGGAGTTCCACGCAGGTAACTGTCATACACATACTCGAGTCCATCTTTACCGATTTCTTCAGATCTAAAGTAGGTGCGACCATTTGCTCCTGCAAGATCTGCTTCAGTAAGTGGGCCGACATAACCAAGGACATGTCCACCATTAAGTCCCAATGTTTCGGGATAACTTCGGAAAGCCACTGGTGTTGCTGAGATACCTGGAAATTTATCTGGGCGTTCCACGATACTCAGCGCTAACTTTGGATCTGCCTCATTTGTAATCGGAATTGGTTGAAAGCGTGAACCAGTCCAACATCCGGTCTTCTGCCCCTTAGGAAGTTCGCCACATAACCTGGTGCGCTGCCAGACATCGGCGAAATTGAGGCTCAGAAGAGTGACGAGATCTTGAATAACTGCTGCGCCTTTATCTGGCAGCAAATCAATCTTGGTGCGATCGACAGTAATTGCCAGCCCCACCTTATTCAGTGCAAGGGGCACGCCTGATGAATCAACGATAAAACCACGGTTTGCTGGAGTTACAACATCACGGCTTTGAATACTCAGCGCTGCATCTCGATACTTTGGTCCAGCAGCTACTTGCAGATAGAAGAGTCTGCCAAGGAGTGCCAACATTAAAGATGCGATAAATACTTGAATAACAATGAGACTGAGTCTGGAACGTTGATTCATAACTACGCGCGACTTCCGAAGATATTTGCATGCAGATAGGAAATTACCTTAATTATCAATGGCGAGATAATGGCGGTCCAAAATGCAGAGCCAGCTAAAAGAAAGACGAGATTTCCGATGCTACCTATCTGCTGTCCCAACATCAGCCCCAAAATGAGGAAGGCCACTTGCGATAGAACCACGCCAGCAGTGGTCAGAAGGACAACATTGATTGGATTGCCGCGAATGTTGTCATCACCATAACCCAAGAAAGCCACGCCATAACAGATCATGATTAAGACAAGAGTCCAATGCCCCATAGGGCCAGGCGAAGTTTGAGATAGGTCCATGCCGATTCCAGCACCAAAACCTGTCAGTGCGCCTATCTCTGGTGTGCTCAGCGCTGACCAGATTATTGCAACAACTAAGAGCAGATTAAATCCACCAGCAGGTAAACGCATCTGTGTAACAAACGCTTCTTGGAAGAGAAATATGCCGAAAAAAAACGGCGATGAAAGTAGGAAGCTGCGTATCGACATTATTACTTCGTAGCAGTAGGTGACGGCGCAACTGCGCCCGGGGTCGCGTAAATCGTCACAGTTGGAAGAGGAGTTGGATGTGGCTTAGGCGGAACGAGTGCATCGCGCGGATCGGCTGATGCCCCAGAGACAACGACCGCCACCACTCCTAACGTTGAGAAGTTGGTGTAGAACTTCACATCTGCAGTTTGTGTGACTGCGCCTGGTGAGTTATTTACTGAAGTGACTTCACCGATAGGTACTCCTGGTACGAATGGGCGACCATTGTCACTTCCGCGCGCAAGAAGAGCATCTCCCTTGTGAATCGTGGTTGTGTTATCAAGAAGTTGTAGAACACCCTTGCGGGTACCTTGGCCGCTTAAAATTCCTATTTGCTGACTTCCGGCGATGCGTGCACCAATGCGAAATGCCGGATCAGATGCAAGCTGCACAAGTGCGCTATGTGAATATGCATACTTAACTACCCCGACTAGCCCATAACCGGAGAGCACCGTCATATTTTCCTGAACTCCAGATGATGTTCCAGCATCAATAGTCAGCGTCTGTGTAAACGATGTGCTTGAGCCTTGTGAAATAACTTTGGCGTTAACAATTTTATATCCAGCAGTTCCCGCTAAATTAAGTACCCCTTTCAATTGACCCAATTGTGCATCTGCAACTTTACGATCTTGGAGCGTAAGGCGGAGCTGGTCATTCTCTGCTTGCAGTTTGGCAATCTTGTTACGAGTACGGCCAAGGTGCGTGACATCAGAGAGAAAGTTTCGTAGCGGAGATACAACCCACGAACCCGCTTTTTGAACTGGAGTAAGAGCAGTCTGAGTTCCTGTACGTAGACCGCTAATTACTTGAACTCCACGGAGATCAAGGGTGATGAGAAATAGCGTCGTAACAACGAGAACAATAATAAGTAAGCGACCGCGGTTGTCGCCGCCGTAGCGCACTTGGGGTTACCTATCGACGAGGCTCGGAGATCAAAACCTTTTCAAGGGCTTCGAACTCTTCAATACATTTGCCGGATCCTTCAACAACTGCATCGAGTGGGCGATCTGCGATATGAATTGGCATACCTGTCTCTTTGCGAAGTCTTTCGTCGAGACCCTTCAAGAGCGCACCGCCACCTGTGAGAACGATTCCACGATCCATGAGATCTGATGAAAGTTCTGGTGGACACTTATCAAGGGTTGCCTTTACCGCATTAATAATTTGGTTTACAGGCTCTTCCAGCGCTTTACGAATTTCTGCCGCTGTGACAACAATCGTCTTAGGAAGACCTGTTGCTAAATCGCGGCCACGGATTTCGGCATCGTTCTCGCCTTGAAGTGGGTAAGCAGAACCAATTGCCATCTTGATCTCTTCAGCTGTGCGTTCTCCCAAGAGGAGTGAATATTCACGCTTAGTCCAGTTAATAATCGCTTGATCAAGCTCGTCGCCACCGATACGAATAGAGAGCGCTGTGACGATTCCACCGAGAGAAATAACGGCCACTTCAGTTGTTCCGCCACCGATATCGACAACCATATTGCCAGTTGGTTCGTGAATAGGGAGTCCTGCACCAATCGCCGCAGCCATTGGCTCTTCAATGATGTAGACCTTGCGTGCACCAGCTGCGTAACCAGCATCCTTGACTGCACGTTGTTCAACGCCAGTAATTCCTGATGGGACACAGACGACGATACGTGGCTTAGCCAAATAACTACGACGGTGAACTTTCTGAATAAAGTAACGGAGCATGCGCTCGGTTGTATCAAAGTCAGCGATAACGCCATCTTTGAGAGGACGAATAGCGACAATATTTCCTGGTGTGCGGCCAATCATCTTCTTAGCTTCCAGGCCGACTGCAAGAATTCCACCAGTATCTTGGTTAATAGCCACAACAGAAGGTTCGTTCAGGACAATGCCACGACCGCGGACATAGACAAGTGTGTTGGCAGTACCTAGGTCAACTGCCATATCGCGGCCGATGAATGACATTCTGTTAGCCATTTATTTCCCCTCGAAGAAGATTGCTATTTCACGAGCTGCTGATTCGGGTGAATCAGAGCCGTGAACAATATTTTGTACAACTTTCGTTCCTTGATCGCGAGCTAAGTCTCCGCGAATTGTGCCAGGCGCAGCAACTGTTGGATCTGTTACTCCCGCAAGTGAACGGAATCCTTCGATTACGCGATTGCCTTCGGCAACGAGAGCAACGATTGGTCCTGACATCATGAACTCAACAAGTGGTTCGAAGAATGGTTTGCCCTGGTGTTCTGCGTAATGCTTTTCAAGAAGTGCACGATCTGCTTGCAACATGCGAAGAGCGGAAATTGAATATCCCTTAGCTTCGATACGTGCAATGACTTCGCCAACCAAACCACGGGCAACGCCATCGGGTTTGACTAGGACGAGTGTCTTTTCTGTGCTCACCGGTGCAGTCTATTAGGGGTTAGGAGTTCGTGAAGCCATGAGAGCTGCCCGAATAGCCTCACCCCTGCGCCCCACCACAATGGCTGCAATCCAAAGTCCCCCGAAAATCAGCCCCACAACGGCCATAGAGGGCACAACAACGGCGTAGCCAATAATGAGGAATTGCAAGACCGAACCAAAAATCCAGCCTGTGCGCTTCTTGAGAAGCCCTGGAGTAAGAAGCAAGAGAAGTGCGATGATCGCGCCAGCAACAATTGTGGAAGGCTCGTGATTATCTTTTGCAAGCAACATCGCAAAACCCATGACAAAGAATTCCATAACGAGAACTGCTGAACCTAGTACGCGCATTACTTCTCTTCCTTTGCAAATTTCTTGCGAACGATAGTCCGTGCCTCACCTACTGAAACAACAGATCCGGTTATCAGGATTCCAATTGTATCTTCGCTCAAGGGACGGATTGAATCTGTCACTGCTTTATCAATGGCACTTTCCATGCTTTCGCTGGTAAAGACGCGATCTGCTCCAAATATTTCAATGGCAATCGACTCTAGCTCGCTCATTTTCATGGCACGTGGTGATGAGTTGGTCGAGACAATTACCGAATCCATTACTTGCTCGAGTTCGAGAAGGATTCCGCGTACATCCTTATCCCCCATTGGCGCGAAGATTCCGATAACTTCGTCGAAGGTAAATTCACTCTCGATAGTGTCGGCCAAAGCAGCTGCCCCATGAGGATTATGTGCCGCATCAAGAATAATTGTTGGATCGCGATGAACGATTTCACAACGGCCTGGTGATGTCACTTGGGCAAATCCCGCTCGAACTGCCTCGATATCAAGATCTTGGTCACCAAAGAAGACTTCGACAGCTACAAGCGCTGCGGCAGCGTTGGAGGCTTGATGTTTTCCGTGGAGCGGAATGAAGATATCGGTATAAATCTCTTTCGTTCCTTGAATTGTAAGTAACTGTCCGCCTACAGCCACCGAACGCGAGATAACTGAGTACTCAACTCCTTCACGTGCAATATCTGCACCAACTAGCGCTGCCTGCTTGATGAGTTCGACTGCGCATTCAGGTTCTTGTTGTGCAAGAACCACAAAGCCACCTTCTTTGATAATTCCTGCCTTGGTCTGAGCAATCTCTGCCAGGGTTTCACCGAGATATTCGGTGTGATCAAGGCCGATGGGCATGATGACTGATACATCAGCATCCACCACATTGGTGGCATCCCACAGCCCACCCATGCCTACTTCGATCACTCCGACATCAATGGGATGTTCCGCAAATGCCACAAAGGCAAGGGCGGTAATCGCTTCGAAGAAAGAAATGGGATGTTCAAACTTTGCATCCATAAGTTCTAAATATGCAGAGATATCGTTGAAGGAGAAGATGAGCGCCTTTGGATCAATGGGCAGGCCATTGATTGCAATTCGCTCGAGGTAACTTTCTAGATGTGGGCTGGTAAATCGACCGGTGCGTAATCCCATCTCAAAGAGTAATGAATCAACCATGCGCGAGGTTGTGGTTTTACCGTTGGTGCCACCAATATGGATTGTCGGATATGTAAGTTGCGGGGATCCCAAGATATCGACAAGTGCAGCTATGCGATCGAGAGTCGGTTCGATACGAGTCTCGGGCCAACGAGCCAGCAGCGCCTGCTCAATGGCATCGATACGAACTTGATCTTCGGGAGAAATACGTGTCATTACTTTAACGCTGCAAGTTGTGCAGTGATTCGTTCGATATCGGCAGAAGTTGCCGCCATTCGCTCTTTGATTTCAGTAACTACATCTGCGGGAGCTTTAGCCATAAATCCTTCATTGCTTAACTTCACTTCTGCAGTCTTCATATCTTTCTGCGCAGTTACTAAATCTTTCTCAAGACGGGCACGCTCAGCAACCACATCGACTGTTCCCGAGAGATCGAGTTCGACCTTCATGGCGCCAATTTCAACCGATGCGCTAGGTGTGAACTCTGTGAGTTCGAGCTTGAGCAAGAAGGCCATGGCACTTGCATATGCAGTTACATCGGCTGGCGCAATGATGCGACCTGGAATCTTCTGACTTGGTTTTACACCTTGATCATTGCGGAATCGACGAACTTCGGTGATGATCTTTTGCAATTCGCCAACCAAAGCATCTGACTTCTTATTCAGGTGCGATTTATCTGCCACTGGCCACGCAGCTGTTACCAGAGTTTCTCCCCCAGTTAACGTGGTCCAGAGAGTTTCGGTAATAAATGGCATTACCGGATGAAGTAAACGGAAGAGCGTGTCGAGAACATGACCTAAGACACGTTGCGATGCTGCCGCGTTGCCAGATGCAAATGTCTCCTTAGAAAGTTCGAGATACCAGTCGCAGAGGTCGTCCCAGGCAAAGTGATAAATCGTCTCGCAGGCACGAGCAAACTCATAACTTTCGATGAGCGATGTGAATTCTGTTGTTGTTTCAGAGAGACGAGAGAGAACCCATTTATCAATATCTGAAAGTGAGTCGAGTGAAGGAAGTGGGCCTTCAATAGTGGCACCGTTCATCATTGCAAAGCGAGTTGCATTCCAGAGTTTGGTCGCAAAGTTACGAGAACCTGCAATCCAATCTTCGGCTAGAGCTTGATCTTTACCTGGGTTGGAACCACGAGCTAGTGTGAAGCGAAGCGCATCGGCGCCGTACTTATCGATAAATTCGAGTGGGTCTACAACATTGCCGCGAGATTTAGACATCTTCTTGCCGAATTGATCGCGCACCAAACCATGCAGAACGATTGTATGGAACGGTGGAACACCATCCATGGCAAAGAGACCAAAGAGCATCATGCGCGCTACCCAGAAGAACAAGATGTCGTAGCCAGTAACAAGAACGCTCGTTGGATAGAACTTCTTTACATCTGCAGTGTTATTTGGCCACCCCAACGTTGAGAATGGCCAGAGCGCAGATGAGAACCAAGTATCGAGAACATCGGGATCTTGGGTGAAGCCAGCCGGAGCGCTTTCACCAGGTCCAACAACAATGACTTCATCATTCGGTCCATACCAAACCGGAATGCGATGTCCCCACCACAATTGTCGAGAGATGCACCAATCGTGCATGTTATCTACCCACTCGAAGTAACGGGGTGCAAGTTCTGCAGGTTCAATCTTTACGCGACCATCGCGAACAGCATCTCCCGCAGCTTTTGCCAGCGGCGCAACTTTTACAAACCATTGCTTGGAAAGACGTGGCTCGACCGTTGTATCGCAGCGAGAACAATGTCCAACAGCGTGAATATATGGACGCTTTTCTGCGACGATGCGACCGAGTTCTTTTAGCTTTGCAACAACTGCTATACGTGCGTCGAAGCGATCCATACCATCGAACTCTGTTCCGGTGCCATCCATCACGCCGTGCTCATTCATAATGACTACAAATGGCACGTTATGGCGCATCGCCATCTCGAAGTCATTAGGGTCGTGAGCGGCAGTTACCTTGACTGCACCTGTTCCAAAATCTGGGTCTACAAGTTCATCGGCGATGATCGGAATCATGCGATTCACAAGTGGCAGCATGACCTCAGTACCGATCATGTGCTTGTAGCGAGGGTCATCAGGATGCACGGCAACGGCGCCATCGCCCATCATCGTTTCAGCACGTGTTGTTGCAACCACAATGCTCTGTTCGCCATCGCCGTATCGCACTTGAACAAATTCGCCAGCATCATCTTGGTGTTCTACTTCAATATCGGAGAGTGCAGTTAGGCAGCGTGGGCACCAGTTGATGATGCGCTCAGCGCGATAGATGAGGCCTTGATCAAATAACTTCTTAAAGATGGTCAGAACTGCCTGCGAAAGATTATCGTCCATCGTAAATGCTTCGCGAGACCAGTCAACGGAGTCTCCAAGGCGCTTCATCTGGCCAAGAATCTGTCCACCAGATTCAGCTTTCCACTCCCAAACTTTCTTCACAAAATCTTCGCGACCGAGATCATGGCGCGATAGACCTTGCGCTGCCAATTGTTTTTCGACAACGTTCTGCGTCGCAATTCCTGCATGGTCCATTCCGGGAAGCCAGAGCGCTTCGAAACCTTGCATACGCTTCAGGCGCGTCAAGCAATCTTGCAAAGTCTGGTCGAGCGCATGCCCAATGTGGAGATTGCCGGTTACGTTGGGAGGCGGAATAACAATGGTGAATGGCTCTTTAGATGAGTTGGCATCTGCGGTGAAATAACCGGCATCGATCCACTTGGTATAGAGAGGGCCTTCGATATCGCCAGGTACAAATGACGATGCGAGTTCGCGCTTATCGGAGGACATGGAGAGCAGTCTAGTTCAAACTTTAAGCGCTCTTCTCCTCGGAAGACTTCTCACGACGTGATGTGCGCTTAGGAATATCGCCTGTGCGAGGTACCAATGTTGGTGCGGCATGAGTTTCGATGCACGCCTTTTCGATAATTACCTTTGCAATATCAGCGCGGCTAGGGACGTCGTACATAACGCCAAGTAGAGCTGACTCCATGATTGCGCGAAGCCCGCGTGCACCGGTTCCTCGATCAAGAGCGAGATCTGCAATCGCATCGAGAGCCTCGGGTGCAAATTCGAGTTCGACATCATCGAGCTCAAAGAGCTTCTGATACTGCTTAACAAGCGCATTCTTTGGCTCGGTAAGAATCTGCATGAGCGCAGGCTTATCAAGATTTTCAACGCTGGTAAGTACTGGAAGACGTCCGATGAATTCAGGGATCATTCCAAACTTCAGCAAATCTTCTGGCATGACATCAGCGAAGATATCGCGACGGTTCTTATCTTCAGCAGTTTGTAGTTCTGCACCAAAGCCAACTCCTGATGAACCGTTACGCGCTTCGATAATCTTTTCAAGCCCAGCAAATGCACCACCGACAATGAAGAGAACGTTGGTTGTATCTATCTGGATAAATTCTTGATGTGGGTGCTTACGTCCACCCTGAGGTGGAACCGATGCAACTGTGCCTTCGAGAATTTTGAGTAGCGCCTGCTGAACACCCTCGCCAGATACATCGCGAGTAATAGATGGGTTCTCAGATTTGCGTGCGACCTTATCGATTTCATCGATGTAGATGATTCCGGTTTCGGCTTTCTTCACATCATAATCTGCTGCCTGCAAAAGCTTAAGAAGAATATTTTCAACATCTTCACCGACATAGCCTGCTTCGGTCAGCGCTGTTGCATCTGCGATTGCAAAAGGAACATTGAGCATACGAGCAAGAGTTTGAGCCATCAGTGTCTTGCCGCAACCAGTTGGGCCGAGAAGAAGAATGTTTGACTTAGCGAGTTCAACGCCATCTTCATAGCGGGAGTCGCCAGATTGCACGCGCTTGTAGTGGTTGTAGACAGCAACAGAAAGTGACTTCTTGGCGCGATCTTGCCCGATGACATATTGATCGAGAAATTCAAAGATTGCTTGTGGCTTTGGAAGTTCACTTAAGCCAAGAGAGGTAGCTTCAGAAAGTTCTTCAACGATGATCTCATTACAGAGTTCGATACATTCGTCACAGATATAAACGCCAGGACCGGCAATGAGTTTCTTAACCTGCTTCTGAGTCTTTCCGCAGAAAGAACATTTGAGGAGGTCGTTAGCTTCGCCGATACGTGTAGACATGGGTAAAGAGTAGTTTTTCGAGCGACTTTATG
>JBAXLF010000017.1:0-20749 GCA_037134955.1 Actinomycetota bacterium
GGATTCTTAGCTGCTCCACCAATAAGAAGAACGCGATTAATCGAAACTCCCAATTTCTCTAGGGCAGCAACTGCATCTACCAATCCGCAGAGCATTCCTTCGATCATGGCACGGGCAATATCTGCAGGATTTGAATTCGCCAGATTCATTCCAGCGAAGACTCCAGTTGCATGAGGGCGGTTAGGAGTGCGTTCACCTTCAAAGTAAGGAAGGAGTGAAAGTCCATTTGCGCCAGGTTGAGCGGTAAGCGCGAGAGCACCTACTTCATCATGTGTCTTTCCTAAGATGCGAGTGGCAGCATCCAAGATACGTGCGGCATTGAGTGTGCAAACAAGTGGAAGAAATCTTCCTGTCGCATCTGCAAAACCAGCTACTGCACCACTTGGATCATGCGTTGCAGTATCTGAAACTGCGAAAGCTGTTCCACTAGTACCGAGTGAGACAACTACATCGCCAGGTTGAGCTTGTACACCGAGCGCTGCACCAGCGTTATCTCCAGCACCTGCGGCGATGGGGATTCCGGAGAGAGTTTCGCCACCAAAGGAAGATGGTGCAACGATTCGTGGCGTAATAATGGTGCGATCTGTGCGAAGCGCTGACTTGAGTAAATCTTCGCGATAGGTAGATGAGACAGAGTCAAAGTAACCGGTGCCAGAAGCATCGGAACGATCAGTAAAAAGGTGTGCAAAATCTTTTCCACCTTGCAAGCGCCACGATAACCAATCGTGGGGGAGCGCAACTGCTGCAACCTTTTCAGCGTTAGCTTTCTCATTATCTGCAAGCCAGCGAAGTTTTGTTGCAGTGAAAGAAGCCACAAGAACTGATCCAACTTTCTTGGCAGCTTCTGCGTCTCCTCCCATTTCAGCATTGAGGTCGCGCGCGGATTGCGCAGAGCGAGTGTCATTCCATAAGAGCGCGGGGCGAATAACGTCGCCATCTTTATCAAGAACTACCATTCCATGTTGTTGTCCGCCGATAGCCAAGGCGGCAACGCCATCGAGTCCACCCGCATCAGCAAATGCTTTTCCGAGTGCGGTCTCCCAGTGGGCGGGATCGACTTCAGTTCCGTCGGGGTGAGATGCGCGCCCCTGTCGGATTAACTCGCCAGTATCGGCATTGCGAATCACCACTTTTACAGATTGCGTCGATGAATCTACGCCTGCAACCAATGGGCCAGCTGAGTGGTCGGTCTTTGCCATGACGAAAGGCTAGACTGTGCCAGTCAGTGTTGACCACAGTGCGGCTTAATTAGTTAGCCAAATCTCACTTAATTTTGGAGCGTTGCAATGCGTATTGGAATTCTTACCGGTGGCGGAGACTGTCCTGGACTTAACGGCGTTATTCGTGGAGTAGTCACAAAGGGCATTAAAGATTATGGCTATGAATTCGTCGGTTTCCGCGATGGCTGGAAAGGCCCACTTGAAGCGCTGACCATGCCGTTAGATCTTGCAACTGTAAAGCCAATTCTTGCTAAGGGCGGAACTATTCTCGGTTCATCACGCACCAACCCATTTAAGATTGAAAACGGCGTCGAGCGCATCAAGCAGAATCTGGCTGATCAGGGAATCGATGTTCTGATTGCAATCGGTGGCGAAGATACTCTCGGCGTTGCAACCAAGCTCGATGCTTTAGGCGTCAAAGTCATTGGTGTTCCAAAGACAATCGATAATGACCTCAACAATACAGATTTCACATTTGGTTTCGACACATCAGTCAATATCGCGATGGAAGCTATTGATCGCCTCCACACAACTGCTGAGTCACATCACCGCCCACTCATCGTTGAGGTTATGGGTCGTCACGCAGGATGGATTGCACTGCACTCAGGTATTGCCGGAGATGCTGCATGTATCTTGATTCCAGAAGTTAAATTCTCAGTCGACAAGGTCTGCGAATATGTAAAGTCACGTTTTGAAACTGGCACAGCACCCATCATCGTTATTGCAGAAGGTGCGATTCCTCAAGATGGCGACATGATCGTCAAGGATCAGCCACTTGATGCCTTTGGTCACGTACAACTTTCCGGTATCGGCGATTGGCTTGCTGCTGAAATCGAAAGTAAGACCGGCTACCAGACTCGTTGCACAGTCCTTGGACATATCCAACGTGGTGGTACACCATCAGCATTCGATCGTGTACTCAGCTCTCGCTTCGGACTAGAAGCAATCACAGCTGTTCACGAAGGTGATTTCGGCAAGATGATGGCACTTCACGGAACAAAGATTGCGCGCGTTCCGCTGGCATCAGCGACCGATGTACTCAAGACAGTTCCGATCGAGCGCTACGAGGAGATCACTTCGTTCTTCGGATAATCTCCCTCCGAGATTGCCACTGAACTCTCTACTCTTATGACCATGAATACCTCTCACTCGCAGCTTGATTCGCTCTTCGACGAATCACTCGTTGCCGCCCAACAACCAAATTGGCCGGGCGGGCACGATGGCGAGCAGATGAAGAAAGCTGTGGCAGATCTTCGCGCGCTTCCTCCTCTTGTCTTCGCTGGAGAATGCGATGATCTCAAAGCAAAGATTGCAGAAGCTGCTGCCGGTCGTGCATTCTGGCTACAAGGTGGAGATTGCGCTGAGACATTTAATTCAGCGACTGCAGATTCAATCCGTAATCGCATTAAGACAATCTTGCAGATGGCCGCTGTCTTGCAGTATTACTCAAGTTTGCCTGTGATTAAGGTCGGGCGTATGGCAGGTCAATTCGCCAAGCCACGTTCTAACGATCTTGAAACTCGCGGTGCTGTCACGTTACCTGCCTACCGCGGAGATGCTGTTAACGATATTGAATTCACCGAAGCAGCGCGCACTCCAGATCCCAACCGACTAGTTCGCGTCTACAACACATCTGCTGCAACTCTTAATTTAGTTCGCGCCTTTACTCGTGGAGGTTTTGCAGATCTTCGCCAGGTTCACGAATGGAATAAGGGCTTTATCCGCGACTCTACATTTGGTGAAAAGTACGAACAGATGGCGAACGAAGTTGGTCGCGCTCTTGCATTTATGAAATCTGCGGGTGTTGACCCAGAACAATTTAAAGCTGTTGATTTCTATGCCAGCCACGAAGCACTCATCATTGAGTACGAGAAGGCGCTGACACGTATCGATTCGCGTACCCAACTTCCTTACGATGTTTCTGGCCACTTCATCTGGATCGGCGAACGCACACGCCAACTCGATGGCGCACATGTTGATTTTGCATCTAAGGTTCGCAATCCCATTGGAATCAAACTAGGTCCAAAGTCGACAGTCGACGATGCACTTGCACTCATTGCCAAGCTCAATCCAGATAATGAACCAGGGCGCGTTACCTTTATTACTCGCATGGGCGCTGGCACAATCCGCCAAGCACTTCCTGCACTCGTTGAAGGTGTCACCAAGAGCGGTGCCCAGGTTCTCTGGGTCTGCGATCCGATGCATGGCAACACCTTTGAATCAAAGAATGGTTATAAGACCCGTAACTTTGAAGATGTTCTCGATGAAGTACGTGGTTTCTTTGAAGTCCATAAGAAGCTCGGAACCCACCCAGGTGGAATCCATATCGAGCTTACTGGCGATGACGTCACTGAGTGCCTTGGTGGTGGTAATCAGGTATCTGAAAAGGACCTCGAATCACGTTACGAGACAGCATGTGATCCACGCTTAAATCATTCGCAATCACTTGAGCTCTCATTTTTAGTTGCTGAAATGTTGCGCGACCGCTAATTTAGCGAGCGTGACGCTACTTCTCACCACTCTCGCAACACCTGTAGGTAGCCTCAATCTGATTGCTGACGAGCACATACTCCTTGGAGCAAATCTATCCACTCTCAATGCTCTCAAAGAGAGCTTGGGTGCAGATGATTCGATTCGCGAAATCAAATCTGTGGCGAAGATTCCAGTAATCACGGATCTCATAAACGATTACTTCGATGGAGATATCGCGGCAATTAATGGAATTCAGGTTCGCCAACCTGGGGCGCCATTCTCGCAAGCGGCATGGAAGGCGATGAAGAATGTCCGCCCCGGAAAGGTAATCTCGTATTCAGATTTAGCAGAGCGTGCAGGTAGTCCGGCTGCGGTGCGCGCGGCAGGAAGTGCCTGCGCAAAGAATGCAATAGTTCTTGTTGTTCCGTGCCATCGCATCGTTAAAACCGGGGGAGCGCTAGGAAATTACGCTTACGGATTAAGTAAGAAAGAGTGGCTACTTCGCCACGAGGGCGCTCTGTAAGATCGAAATTGCTTCATCGCATTGTGCATCATCGAAATCTAAATGCGTAACGAGTCGAGCGTAATGAGGGCCCAGCGCGCTAATCCATAACCCAGCTTCTTTACAGCGCGCAGTAAGTTCGGCAGCGGAGATTCCGATCTTTGAGAGCTCAAGTCCAACGATATTTGTATGCACCTTAACTGGATTGATAAGTGAGGAATCAAAGGCAGCTAGCGCCACCGCAATCTTCTGGGCACGCGCGTGATCTTCTGCAAGGCGCGCAATATTGTTATCGAGCGCATAATGTGCAGCAGCAGCAATTATTCCGACCTGACGCATTCCAGCGCCGTAACGTTTGCGCCAGATACGAGCTTCGCCCACTCGCTCTTTGCTAGAGAGCATGACAGAACCAATAGGCGCTCCAAGCCCCTTCGAGAGACAGACGCTGATGGTGTCGAAGTGCTTTCCATACTCGGCAAATGAGACACCTGATGCAACGTGTGCATTCCAGATACGTGCACCATCGAGATGCATGGCAATCCCACGAGAATGTGCTGCTTCTGAAAGTTTTGCGATCTCTTCGATCGGCTGCACGGTTCCACCGCCAAAATTATGTGTGTTCTCAACTGCAATTGCTTTAGTGGAAACTAGGTAAGGCCCAGCATTTTCATGAGCGATGGCAAGCGGGTCTTCTGCTTGTAAAAGTCCATCGACAGATGGCCAAGTGCGAGTTGTGATTCCGCTAAAAGCTGCGGCGGCACCAAGCTCTGCACGAACAATATGTCCGCGAGTTTCTACCAGGATTTCCTCGCCCGGCTTTACTAGTGTTCGAATCGCTAATTGATTGGCAAGTGAACCAGTAGGTGCAAAAAGTCCAGCTTCGTGACCGAACATCGCAGCAACACGTTCTTCGAGGGAGTTAACCGTCGGATCATCGCCATACACATCATCGCCGACTTCAGCAGCGGCCATTGCTTGGCGCATGGCAGCGCTCGGTTTGGTGACGGTATCCGAACGAAGATCGATTGCCATGTCTTATGCCTCCTTGAGAACAATCATAAACATAGCGGTAAGGACCATTGCTCCGCCAATGAGCACCTTAATCGTGAGCGTCTCGCCACCGAATATCACAGCGAAGATTGCGGCAAAGACAACCTCCATCGTCATGATGACAGCAACCTTGGTTGCAGACATATGTGCCTGGGACCAAGTCTGAATAACAAATGCAATCGCAGTACAGATGATTGCAGTATAGAAAATAACGAGCCAACCACTGAGATTGGCCGGTGCTTCGTAACCTTGTCCGAAAGAGATCGCACCGGTGAGTAGCGCACACGTAGCAAGCTGCACAACCGTCATTGCATATGCATCGAGACCGTTACTCCAGTGGCTTAGCGCAACGATGTGGGCGCCAAAGACTATGGCGCACAGCAATACAAAAAATTCGCCGATTCCCATACTCCACCCTTTGAGCGAGAGAAGGGCAAGTCCTGCCGTGGCGAGTGCGACACAACTCCAGGTGAAGCGAGAGATCTTCGCCTTCAAGACGAGAGCCGCTATTAAGGGAGTTGCCACCACATATAAGCCGGTAATAAATCCGGTAACTGCCGCACCTGCACGAGCTAGCCCGAGAGTTTGAAGTATGAACCCAGAACCTAAGAGGAGGCCAGCAATAAATCCTTTGAGAAGAATTTCACGAGTAATGCTTTTGAGAACTGCTGGTTTAAGTAGCAGCATGGCAATAACCGCTACGACAAAGCGTGTGAAGAGAAAACTATTGACGCTCTCTTTTGCAATGGGATCTTTCATTACTACGAATGACAGACCCCATGCCATGGAGACAGTCAGAAGTGCCCATGGGGCAAGGCGGATTCTGAGAGCGTGCGAAGAACTCATCCACGCAACTTCTTGAGGAGCGCAATTTCCTCACCATGTTCTGGCTCCATCCCAGGCGTTTCTAGAATGAGAGGAGCATTCGCAACGGCTGGGTGCTTAAGAAGTTCTGCAAATGGATCGACGCCGATAAAACCTTTGCCGATATTTTGGTGACGATCCTTGAGTGCACCACAAACATCCATCGAGTCGTTGGCATGAATTAATTGGATACGCTCGATTCCAGCGACTTGAACGAGGAGATCAAGGGTCTCCTTCATCCCACCTTTTTTCGCAATGTCGTGGCCGGCTGCAAATACGTGACAGGTATCAAGACAGATACCCACTTTTGGATGATATTCAAGAGCCTTTAAGTAATTCTCCAAATCTTCCAAACGCTTTACTAATGATTGACCTTGTCCGGCGGTGGGTTCTAAAAGCAGATAAGGCGCATCATCATCGAGCGCTTCCAGAATTGGCATGACGCCTTTCTTGATCTGTTTCCACGCCTGGTCGACATTATCTTCCTTCACCGCAGAACCGGTATGAACTACAACTCCCAGCGCACCAATCTCTTGGCCACGCTTGAGTGAGTAGGCAGTTGAGGCGAGTGAATTCTTATATGTATCTTCGGTTGGCGAACCTAAGTTGATAAGAAATGGTGCATGGACATAGGTCTCAATGTCGAGCGCCTCTGCTTTTTCGCGGAAGAGCGCATCTGCTTCATGATTAGTTTCTGGCATCGCCCAGCCGCGCGGATTTGATGTGAAGACTTGAATCGCTTCGGCTTGCGTTAACTCTGCATACGCGATGGAGCGCTTAGCCATACCTCCAGAAGTAGGAGTATGTGCGCCGATTCTTGGTTTACCTGGTTGCTTTGCTGCCGGAGACATTTGCCTACCCTACTGTGATGGTCACAGTACTGCCACGTTTTACCTTACTTCCGACCTTGGGTGAAATATTTGTCACCTTCTTGATGCTCTTTTTGCCCATCTTCTTGACGACAACCTTGAGACCAAGATCTTTGAGCGATTGCACAGCTTTCGCTTCCTCGATGGAATAGAGATTTGGAATGTAGGCAAACTGGCTTCCCTTTGAAATCACCAAAGTAATCTTTGCGCCCTTATCAGCTGTACTTCCACCATCAGGCTTCTGTGAGACAACCTCACCTGCTAATTGAGTCTCACTAAATGCATATGTTGAAATTACGTTAAATCCAGCAGTTTGTAATTCATTAAGCGCTTGGTCAGAGCTCTTTCCGACATACGATGCCAGAGCAACCTGTTCAATACCTTTAGATACTCGAATCACAACTATGGCATCTCGCTTTACTTGTTCTCCGGCTGGTGGATTCGAGTCAATGACATAGCCCTTAGGAACTTTGGCGCTAAATTCTTCTGCATTAGCTTGTAGCGCAAGTGGTAATTTTGCTAAAACTTTCGCTGCCGCATCGGGGGTTAGACCAGTAATTGAGGGAAGCAGATAACGCTCAGGACCTTTAGAGATGATCAGCTTTACTACGCCGCCTTGATCTACGCGCCCTCCTCCTTGCGGAATTGATTGAATAACCAGGCCTTGCGCAATATCTTCACTAAATCGTTGCTCCGTTACCACCGAAGTGAGTCCTAGTGGATTGAGAGCTGCAGTCACTTCGCTCTGTGTTGCTCCGATAGTGGAAGGAACAACGACTCGCGAGCCAGGCCCAACTAATAAATACCAGCCAAGAATTCCAACAGCGATAGCTAGCCCAAGTGCAATCTTGCGGTTGCGACGTACTCGCTTACTGGCCTTCTTACGTTGAGCAATTTCTTGAGTACTCTCTCGCGTTTTAGGAGTAATCGAAGGATTTGGGATAGCCGCAGTGAGCTCTTGAACTTTCTTGCGCAGAGATTTGCGGTTGACCTTCGGACGCATCGGCTCAATGGGAATATCTAATTCCAGGCTGAGTTGATTCTCTTTTGGATTAAGGAGCGCGTTGATAGATGAGAGTTGGTCATGGAAGACCGTTGCATCGCGCGGACGCTCATCAGGGTTTGCGCTCGTTGCACTGTAAATGAGGTCATCGAGCTTCTCTGGGACTCCAGTAATTATAGAACTTATGCGAGGCACTCGATTATTGACGTGCATATAAGCAATTTGAATTGGAGCGTCACCTTCAAACGGTTTCTTGCCTGTAAAAATTTCAAAGGCAGTAATTCCGATTGAGTAGATATCGCTGCGAGAGTCTGCCACCCCACGTTGAACTTGTTCAGGGGAGAGGTATGAGACGCTTCCAAGGATGACGCTTGATTCAGCGGTAAGAGTTCCGCCAATTAAGGGGCCCTTTGCTAATCCAAAATCTGCGATCTTGATACGTCCTTCTTTTGAAATCAGAATATTCTCTGGCTTAATATCACGATGGACTATGCCGATCTTATGTGCGGCAGAGAGCGCACTCATAACAGGTAGAAGAAATTTGATTCCATCTGCGATAGATAGTTTGCCTTGTTCGTTGAGATATTCACGCAAGGTGTGGCCATCAATCATCTCCATGACAAGGAAGATTGCTGGAGTTCCATTCTGATTCCAACCCTGATCCTGTACCGCAACGATATTGGGGTGTGACAAAGCTGCAGCAGCTTTCGCTTCGCGGATGAAACGTTCTACAAATTGCTCATCTTGCGCAAGGTGCGAGTGCATGATCTTGACGGCAACTTTGCGATCAAGTCGTGTATCAAGTGCTTCATAGATTGAGGCCATACCGCCTGTAGCCAACTGGCGAATGAGCTGATATCGCCCATCAATCAGCTCGCCAGTGAGGTCAGACATATATCGAATTCTAGTTAGTGAGCACGAAATCAGCGGCGTTCTGAGTCTTTTCGACGCCAAAATGTTGCTCTTGTGTGGCGAGCCACTTTCTCATCTGATTCTCAATCGTATTTCCATCTCGATGTAAGACCCGCGCTAAACCATCTTCCGCATCGATATCAATCCAGATCAAAGCAGTTAAGGAATCCCGAATGGAACCCTGTCCACTACCGACTCCTTCAAGTATTAGGAGTTCAGATTTTTCTAGCGTAACCGCAGCGCTGAATTTCCCAGCGCTCCAGTCGTATTTCGATAGCGAAATAACTTCTGATTTCTTATGGGCGGCGACGAGATGTGACAGGACCGCAGAGAGTTGCGATGAGAGCGCGTTATCCCATCCGTCATAGAGATCATCCATATGAATCTCGGTGATGGAGTAGGTCTGAGCCAGAGCAAGTTTGATGTCATGGGCGAGAGTTGTCTTACCGGCACCAGCTGGTCCATCTATAGCAATGATGGGTTGTGAAGTTGATTTACAGAGATCGGATAGCGCGGCGATGAGATCCATACCAAGTGCTCCATCCCAATGCCGCTAATGCAGTAAATGCCACATAGAGCAGCGTTGTAAAGAGTAGACCTTGTGATGCGTAGAGAGCTGTATATCCAGCATCAACAACCAGCCACATTGGCCAGTTGTCATACTTCTCATGGACCATCAAAATCTGCGCTGCAACAGACCCAAAGAAGAGAATCGCATCTACATATGTGGAAGCCGCACCTAACCATTTCAGCACTGGGCCGAGTGCAAGAGTCGAGATAAGAATCGCCGCGATTGTGTAGAGGCGGAATTTATTTTTAAATGGTCCAGGCTTTGCACCCGTTGGCTCCCAGCCATACCAACCCGCAATCGCGGCAACGATAAAGACAATCTGTAGCGCAGCGCTGGCGTAGAGCTTGTACTGCCAGAAGAAGATTCCGTAGAGCAGACTGCTGATTCCCCACCATGGCCAGGTGATGCGCTTTGCCGTGATGCCGAGCGCTACTCCAACAAAGGAGACAACCGAAGCAGCGAATTCAAGATAGGAAACGTCATAACCCCACGCAGTAAAGAAAATGGAGAACAAGTGGAACCTCATTTCTAGATCCGCATTACCGGACCAGTCAGACGGTCGACTTCAAAGTGAAGTCCTCTCAGCCACGATGGCTCCCGTTGGATAGAACTTTAGCGAATACGAGCCGCAATTGCTTGTATATAGGCCTTACCTGCAACACGTGCTCGGCGACTGGTTGAAGTCTTGGCACGCTTAGTGAAGATGTCATAACCGATTGCTTCAACTTCATCAACGATTCCACAGTAGAGCTCGCTCGCTGCGCGAATACATGGTCGTGATTGCTTATCGAGAAAATCAATACCGATATCTGACTCGCGCTGCAGTTGGCGCACGCGGGCGATTTGAAATTTAAGTGCGGCAACAATTTCAGGGGTTAGGACGCGACGTTCTAGCATTGCGCGATCTACGCCAAATTGAGCGAGCTCTTGCAACGGTAGATAGACCCGGCCACGATCAAGGTCTTCGCCCACATCGCGAATAAAGTTAGCTAATTGAAAGGCAATCCCGAGCTTCTTCGCTGCTTCAAAGGCGCGTTCATCGGAATAGCCAAGAATCGGAACCATCTCTAGCCCTATCACTGCAGCTGACCCGTAGACGTACTCGAGTAAATCTTTATAAGTTTGGTACTCAGTAACAGTTAAATCCATTTCCATGGAGTGAAGGAAATCTACAAAGTGCTGGTGCGGAATATCAAACTTTTGTGCAGTATCAACAAGTGCTCGACCAATATGGTCGCTACTAGTTCCAGCTTTTAAATCTGCTAATACTCCGCTGCTCCAACTATGTAGTGCTTCAGCTTTTTCTGTGGGAGAGAGCGTTGAAGCTAAGTCGTCAACGATTTCATCGGCATATCTTGCAAAGCCGTACAAGGCATGAACATAGGGACGCTTATTTTTTGGCAGCAGGAGAGTTGCTAAGTAGTAGGTCTTACCGTGTAAGGAGTTAAGACGTTTACACTCTTCATACGATGCGGCAAGTGCTGCATCCATTTACTTAACCGGACCCACAATGCGTTCGGCAGCTAAGCGGCCCGAGATCAAGACCATCGGAACTCCCACACCTGGTTGAGTTCCACTGCCCGCAAAGACAACGTTCTCAAAACCGGCAGCCATATTGCGTGGTCTAAATGGACCTGTCTGGAAGAAGGTATGTGCGCTAGCAAATGGTGCACCGCGCTCCATTCCTTGGGCTTGCCAATCAAGGGGAGTGGTCATTACTTCGGTCTCGATGGAATCGCCAAAGCCTGTGTATCCACGATCTTCGAGTGTCTTAATCATGTGATCGCGATATGGCTTGGCCTGTGTCTTCCAATCAATGTCTGCATCCAAGTTAGGGGTTGGATACAAGATGTAATAGGACTGCTTTCCGGCAGGTGCAAGAGAGGCATCATCATGGGTTGGAACCGTTACCAAGACTGATGGATCGGTCATCAAAATCTTCTTCTTAATTAATTCGTCGAAGACGCCATCCCATGATTCGCCAAAGTGAATATTGTGGTGAGCGATGTGGTCGTACTTCTTGGAAGAGCCAACTAAGAGAGTGACACATGATGGAGAGTAGTTAAGGCGCTTGATATTGAGCGGGGTCTTACCCAGCAAGTCGCGCCAAACAACAGGCAGATCAGGGTTCATGACAACGACATCGCATTCGATACGTTCGCCCTTGTCGGTCAAGACCGCTTTAACGCGACCGTTCTGCTTATCCAGACCTGTGACAGTTGTGTTGTACTTGAATTCAACGCCATGCTTCTGGGCTGCTGCAGCAAGTGCGCGAGGAACTGCATGCATTCCGCCCTTAGGGAAGAAGACGCCGTTGACTGAATCCATATAGGCGATCACTGCATAAATCGCGAGTGCTTGCTGAGGGCTGACGCCGGCATACATCGCCTGGAATGAATACACCTTCTGCAAACGCGGATCCTTGAGATATTGATTGACCTTTGGCTGTAGATGTCTAAAACCACCCAATGCAATTAATCGTGCCAAGTTAGGCGTTAAGAGATTCAGAGGTGAATCGATGTTCTTATCGATAAAGTCGTTCATCTCGTACTTGTAGAGCTTGGTTACAAATTCAACATACTTGCGATAACCCAACGCTTCTTCAGCAGAGACCTGGGTACGAATCTCTTCTTCCATCTGTGCAGTATTTGCATGGACATCGATCTGCGAACCATCTGCATAGAAAGCGCGATATAAAGGTGAAAGAGGCATGAGTTCAAGCCAATCTTTCATATCTTCTCCAACGCAACTAAATGCATCTTGGATTAGTGATGGCATCGTTAAGACGGATGGACCAGTATCAAATGCATAGCCATCTTTATTGAGTAAACCATTGCGACCACCTGGTACGGATTCACGTTCGACGACTGTGACTTTACGACCAGCGCCGGCCAGGCGAAGTGCAGCGCTCAGCCCACCAAGTCCTGCTCCAACTACGACTACGTGATCTGTGGGTCCTTTAACTGTTCTGGTCATTAATAGCTCCTACGGATTGCGGTCTCAGCGAGAGCTAAGAGAAGTGGACGTGCCTTTTCATTGATAGCTGCAGAGTTCGCGGCTTTTACTGATTCTTCACCGAGGCGGTCGATCAATTTCTCAACATCATGTACTGCACCAGTCTCGGTAATGATGGAGCGAAGTGCGTCAACTTTTTCTGGAGAAAGATTGGGATTGCCCAAATGGGAAACCAATTCGTCGCGAGCAGCGATTGACGCTTTCTCCATAGTCATCGCCATAAGTACGGTGCGCTTTCCTTCGCGAAGATCATCACCGGCTGGTTTGCCAGTTGTTTCAGGATCGCCAAAAATTCCGAGCATGTCATCACGTAATTGGAAGGCTTCTCCAAGTGGCAGTCCATAAGCAGAGAGCACATTGAGAAGTTCCGAATGTTCGGATGAAGATGGTCGAGCAATGACCGCACCTAAGTGCAGAGGGCGCTCGATGGTGTACTTGCCAGATTTATATCGCGCAATGCGTAAAGAACGTTCGACGCTATGTTCACGTTCGCCGGCTTCGCGCACGTCGAGATACTGCCCAGCCATGAGTTCGATGCGCATCTCATCGTGGATACGAAGCGCAGATGTGAGTGATTCATGCGAAAGACCAGAGTTATGCAACATGTGATCTGACCAGACAAGTGCAAGATCTCCGAGCAATACTGCAGCTGCTTCTCCAAATTGTTCTGCCAGCCCGGCCATGGATCCTTGACGGTGAAGATTTTCAAAGTGGCGATGTATCGCTGGTTTTCCTCGTCGAGTATCAGAACCGTCCATTAAGTCATCGTGAATAAGCGCACAAGCTTGTAGTAACTCCAGGCTGGCCATCGCACGAATATCTGTGCGCGATGGCGTTGCACCCGCAGCTAGATATCCCGCATAAGCAAAGAGAGGTCGAAGTCGCTTGCCACCTTCGAGGAGATAATCTTCAAGAGCATCGCAGACCGGAATCAACTCAGATGCGATGCTAGTGAGATAGTCACGTTGTTCCGCTAAATATTGTGTGAGTTCGACTTTGACCGCATCCCGTACCTCGGATGCGCTCATCATGACCTCTTTATCCACGGAGAAAAGGTACCCTGACGCCGTGGAGATGCGCAGCGTGAAGAGTGGTCTTACCTACTCCTTTGAATTCTTCCCACCGAAAGATGTTGAGGGCGAAGAACGCCTCTGGTCTGCGATGACACAACTCGAATCCATCGCCCCTGACTTCATTTCTGTGACCTATGGCGCAGGTGGTTCAACGCGCGATCGCACCATTCGGATTACATCTGAGATAACTGCTCGGACACATATTCCAACGGTCGCTCACTTAACCTGCGTTGGTTCTACTCGCGCAGAGCTAATCGAGATTCTCGGTAAATATCGCGAAGCTGGAATAAAAAGTATTCTCGCACTCCGCGGCGATCCCACTGGCGGTCCACGTGCTCCATGGAGCGCTACCGAAGGTGGACTCAATCATGCAGATGAATTGGTAACACTTGCCGCAGAGTTCGGCGGATTCACTATTGGCGTAGCGGCCTTTCCTGATGGGCACCCAGCATCGCATGGTGATTTTGATGCAGATGTAAGAGTTTTGCTTGAGAAAGAGAAGCGCGGCGCAACTTTTGCAACAACTCAGTTCTTCTTTGAAGCAGATAAGTGGAAATCGCTCGTAGATAAGTTGGCGGCGAGCGGATCTTCGCTTCCGATTATTCCAGGCATCTTGCCTATTACTAATGTGAAGCAACTCAATCGCATGGCAGAACTTAGTGGCGTTCCTATCCCGTCTCATATTTCAGAGGCCTTTGCCAAGATTGAAGATAAGCCCGAAGATGTTCGTAAACTGGGAGTTGAAATTGCTACCCAGCTCTGTCAGGACTTACTTGCAGCAGGTGCGCCTGGACTTCACTTTTATACGATGAATACATCTACTGCTACTCGCGAAATTTATGCTCAGCTCAAGGATGAGCGATGACTGAGCAAGATTTCAAAGATCGCTGGAGCCAATTACATGGTGGCGCCGATGTAGAAGGTGTAGTCGGGGCATGGTTGAAATTTTCCTATCAAGCAGCACGTGTCTGCGCAGCTTTACGCATCTCACCAAACTTCATCACTTTCTTAGGTCTTGGTACCGCAATCGCGATGGGGCTTTCAACGTACGCAGCAATTTCTCTTCTATTGCTCGTGATTTCACTCTTCTTCGATGGAATCGATGGCAGCGTTGCAATTTTTCGGGGTAGTGAAAGTAAATGGGGATCTGTCCTTGATTCTGTAGCTGATCGCATCAGCGAGGCTTTCTGGCTATACATGGGATGGCGCCTCGGTATCCCTGCTTGGCTGGTGATCTCCATGTGGACCATCGCTGCGACTCAAGAGTATGCCCGCGCGCGACTTGCATCCCTTGGCCACTCAGAAGTCGGAGTTGTGACACCAACCGAGAGACCGGTCCGTGCAATCTTTATGGCCTTCGCACTTCTCTTCTATATCTTTGATATTCCAGGAACCCTGGTGATGTCTTACGTCTTCCTTGCACTTCTTCTCTTTAGTTTCTTACAGGTAATGCGAGCAGCTAAGAAAGTATTAACTACTCGAGGATAGCTAGCGCAACCATCTCTGCGCTCAAGCCGACTAGCGGTAATCCGCCTCCTGGATGGGCTGATCCACCAACTAAGTAGAGACCTTTTATTGGTGAGCGATTCTTCGCACGTGCAAATGCAGAACGCGCCCCGTTACTCGAAGTCCCATAGATGGATCCACCCGGTGCATTAACACTGGTTTGTAAATCTAAGGGAGTCCGGATTTCAAGTACTTCAAGTCGATCACGAATCGGAATTCCGGCTGCTTCAATGTGATCAATGATGGAGTTGGCATACTGTCGATTAAAGTTCTCATCGCTCCAATCAAAGCTCTCACCTGTGGAACTATGACGTGGTGCATTGACCAAGACGAACCAGGCTTCGTGGCCTTTATCTTTGACCATTGATGGATCACGTGGCGCACAGATATAGATTGTTGGTTTTTCCACCGGAGTCTTGGTGGTGAAGATTGCTTCAAATTCAAGGTCATAATTTTCTGGAAATAAAATTGTGTGGTGCTCAAGTGGCGCGGCAGTAGATGGCTTCAGTCCGAGTAGTAATGAGAAACCGGCAAGTGAAGGCTCTTGCTTAGCTAATTGCTTGCGGATCTTGACTACTTTATTTGTCGGTGCCAATAATTTTTCATAGACAAAGCGTGCATCTGCATTTGCCACGACCCGATCAAAACTCTCACGATTTCCGTTAACCATGAGGCCCGAGACTTTGCCACCGGTCACCAGGATTTCTTGAACATAGGAGTTAAGGTGAATATCGACTCCCAACTTTTCGCATCGTTCCGTAATTTTCTCTGAGAGCGTTCCGATTCCACCCTTGATATGCCAGGCGCCAAATGCTTCTTCTACGAAGGCGATAGTTGATAGAACCGCTGGTGCAAAGCGAGGGTCTGAACCGCTATAGGTTGCATAGCGATCCATAATTTTTGCCAGGTATGGATTCTTGATCTCTAAGCCGCGCAGCGATTTCCAAGGGGAAATCGTTTTGAGATCTTTGAGCAATCGTGGCCGCTTGAGCAGAGATACTGGTGATTTCAACTCAGATTCAATAAATGGTTCGCGGGATACATCCCACATAGCTTCAGCCTGCAATAGTGCTTGATTCCATTCAGCTGCCGCATCTTTTCCTAGAGACTCTTCAATCGATGCGAGAGTATTCTTCCGAGATAAGTTTGCAAACTTAACTGACTTTCCATCATGGAAGCGATAATCAAAAGATGGGTTGACTTCCTGCAATTCAAGTACGCGCCCCATAACATCGCCTGTGCGCTGAAAGAAGTCCCGATAGACAGCAGGAAGAGTGAGAAGTGATGGGCCAGTATCGAATGCATATCGACCAATCCATTCGGTGCGACATTTTCCACCAGTGCGATTCGATGCCTCAAAGATAGTGACGTGATGCCCAGCTTTGGCCAGGCGCGCAGCGGTGCAGAGACCGCCGATTCCAGCGCCAACTATTGCAATCCGTTCGGGGTTCTGGACTTTGCCTACGTTGCCCGTCATACAGTGCGACCCTTCCACTGAATACTTCCACGTTGTGCCCACGAGTAGGCAATCAAATAGATCAAGAGCGCACTCGAAAAAGGATGGAGAAATGCATACATGGGATTACCTCTAGAACGTATGGCGCTCATTGCACGAGTAAGCACAATATAAATATAGAGAATGAAACCTAAGGAATATCCGCTGAGAAAGAGAAGTACAGGGAGAATTCCAGTGGCGAAGATAAAGATAGCAGCGACGATAGATCCGAGTGGGCCACCGAATGCTTTCCAGAGCGATTTTCCATAGCCTTGTCGGATTTCATTGAAAGATGCATACATTCGAGTGCTAGCAATCTCTGATCCTTCAGTGACGACACCTTTACATCCTGCTGCAATCAACGAACGAGCTAGTTCGATATCGTCAAGGATCTGGTTTTTGACAGAAGTAAAACCACCGATTGCATCAAGTGCTGGCTTGCGAACTACAAAGAATTGCCCGTTAGCTACCGCCGTTGATCGACGAGGAAATTTTTCAGATAGGCGCAGAATGACTGTGCTCATCCATGACCAATGCAAGATGGGCTGGATGAGTTTCTCGCCAAATGTAAGTGCAATCTGGCGCGGGTAAGGTGAGAGAAAATCAAGACTGAGATCGTCTAATTGATTGACTGCATAAGCAATGGCATCTGGCTGTAAACGCACGTCAGCATCGAGGGTGATGATGAACTCCGAATGGGTTGCTTCGTATCCATGTTGTAGCGCCGACACCTTGCCGAGCCAACCCTGGCGCAGAGTAGGGGAGTCAATTACCGAAAATCGGCTATCGCCTGCAATTGCTGAGTGAAGGAAATGTAAAGTCTGATCAGTCGAAGCATCGTTGATGATGATGACCTTTAAGTTACTGACTCCGCGCTGAGCAGCAAGGGCGGTTAAACATTCGTGGACATTATCGGCCTCATTACGCATCGGCACCAAGACCGTAACTGAACTATCGATTGCGTTTTTGTCTCGTGGAACACGGATGGTAAAAAAATTGATAGCTGAGATTGCGAAAATTAAGAAATCGAGTCCAAGGAGAATGCGAAACATTAATTACTGATTCTTACCGCTAAGCCAACTAGAGAAGAAGTAAGGAATGAGGAGAGCTCCCAAGATTGCGCTTCCAAAAAAGGCAAGTCCAGGGCGATCGAAGAAGAAGAGATTGCCGATAAATCCCGCAAAGAGCGTCCAGACTAAGAGCGCATCGACTGCAACGAGGGAAGTTCCTTCTTTGCGACGATCGCGTGGCAACACACGATGCAAAAGTCCGACAATTACTAGCCCTGCCAGTAACCAACCGAAAGCGTTGGAGAGAGGAATATTTGGAGTGAAGGGAACGTGAGAGCCAGTGACTTCCCATTTCCATCTGCCGGCAGCGACCATCTGTGGATCAAGGAATAGATCCCATGCCGCAAGAATTGCGCCGCCGTATAGGAATACCCAGTTACCTGCGATGCGTCGGGCTGCAACCAGTGCTGGATGAACCATCATCACCCAAGCAAATGGGACAACGAGCGGTACACCAAATAGCGATTGGCCAAGCGATGAGTCGTATTGGTAAATCCCAAAGGGCCAACCAGTATGTACGCCGAGGACTTCAATGCCGAGACCAAAGAGCGCAGTGAGTGGAAGGTAACGCGTTGAATACTTTGCACCGTATGCAAGGTGTCCATGCGCCACCATCGCAAAAGCTGCGATGTACACAGTTGTGATAGTAACTATGCGCAGAGCTTCTCCGTGAATAAGTGGATAAGAGATTTGTAAAGCTATCGCTAGACCAACGAGAAGAAAGAGAAAGTTTCGCGCTTTGGGAGAGATTCCGCCACGGCGTCTACGACGTGGGTTGTAGTGGCGAATCGACATGGCCTAAGTCTGCCTTACTTGACTGCTTTGGAAGTAATTTCACCGCGTTGTCCAACCACTTCAAAGCGCGCAAAGAGTTCTTCGCTATACCAACCAATGGATTCAGTCTGCGCAATCGCAACCTGGTGGGCCTTGCCCTTATATGCAAACTCTCGTAGTGCCGCCGCCGATTGCCAAAGCGAGAATGTCCCTTGTAAACCAATGGGCGCTTCACCGATTCCAATCGCCGCAATCAAACCTGGATTAGCGTGGAGGTCTAGCACTACAGGAGGAACAGATCTCCAGAAAATAAAGTTTTTATTCCATTTGATGCGCGCACGAGTGATTGCAGCAATGTGGGCATCGGGGCGGGAGAGTGGAGCAACAAAGTCGAATGGATTCTGCTTGGCCCATAAACCATGTGAGGAAATTGGAGAGAGCACTGCTCGAAATTCTGCGGTTGAGCGTCTGCGCCAGCCGGAGATAACTGGTGATTGATCAAAGGCGCTTAAGCGTTCTTCGTCGATGACAACCACCATTCCCCATTGGGTGAGGTCGGCATCGCTGGGGGTAAAAGTTTTGCCGGTTCCGGTGCCGAGTAACTTTGAAAATGAAATCCCAGTGAACTGACGAGTGCGCATACGGTCGATTGCCATACTAAAGAAGGCAAATGGAATACTCTTTCGGTGGATGGTGAAGAGGTAGACCACTGTGCGTTGCATGTGCCCAGTTTCTCATGATTTGGAGTAAGTGATGATGCGTAAACGTCTCTTTGCAGAGTTTGTCGGTACTGCAACGCTGGTCGCGACCGTCGTGGGTTCAGGCATTATGGCCACAAACCTCAGCACAGATGTTGGGGTTCAACTACTGATCAACACCATTGCGACGGTATTCGTTCTCTACATCCTAATCACTCTCTTTGCCCCGGTGAGTGGAGCCCATTTCAATCCACTAGTAAGCGGTATTTCTTATTTCCGTAAAGACCTTTCGCTGTCTCACGCAATTTCATTTGTAATCTCACAAATACTCGGCGGAACCTTTGGAGCAGTACTAGCCAATCTTATGTTTAAACATCCAGCGCTCGAGCCATCGCACCATCTACGAAATGGTGGCAATCTTTTATTAGGTGAAGTCATTGCCTCAGCTGGCCTGATCTTCATCATCTTCCTAGCCATCAAACAGGGAATCGAAAAGAAAATCCCGCGACTCGTCGCAGCATGGATTGGCGCCGCCTACTTCTTTACCTCCTCTACCTCTTTTGCTAACCCCGCCGTCACAATCGCTCGAAGCTTCACAGATTCATTTTCTGGAATTAAATTCTCATCAGTACCTACCTTTATCGCAGCTCAAATTGTTGGAGCGATACTCGGCTATCTTGGATTTTCCTTCATAACAACTAAATCAAAGTCAGGAAAGTAAATGAGCAAACCAAGCGTTCTCTTCGTCTGTGTTCACAATGCCGGTCGATCACAGATGGCGGCCGGTTTCATGCGCGAACTTGGGCAAGGTCGCGTTGAAGTTCTCTCAGCAGGTTCTGCGCCTAAAGATTCAATCAATCCAGTTGCTGTTGAAGCGATGGCTGAAGTTGGAATTGATATTGCTAATAACACTCCAAAAATTCTGACACCCGAGGCAGTACAAGCTTCAGATGCAGTCGTGACGATGGGTTGTGGCGATGCCTGTCCGTTCTACCCAGGTAAGCGCTATGAAGATTGGGTACTCGATGATCCTGCAGGACAAGGAATTGAATCGGTACGCGTAATCCGCGATGACATTAAAGTCCGCGTTGAGAAGTTACTAGCTGAGCTACTTGCTTAACCCTTGATTTCAGGAATTTTTGACTCGGTTAACTTCCGAGCCTTCGCCTCTGACATTCCAACCATGCTGAGCGCAACTCTGATTGAAGCATCAGCATCTTCAACCTTTGCTTTTTGATTAGTCACTTGATTTACAACCGTCGAGAGCAGAACTGCCTGGAGATTTCTCGCAGCTACATCGGGGTCATCGCACGTTAATAACTTTGCCTTCGCAAGCTCTTCGATATGTTGGCTCAACTCAGATTCCAGGATTGGAAGGAACTGATTTGTGATGTCCAGAAAATTGACAATATTGCGAGCATGGTGAGGGTGTGTTGATTTAACTCGCACAAAAAGACGCATGGGCAAGACCAGCTTCTCTAAAGGGTCAGTAAGGTCATCTCCCAAGGATTGAACTTTTGTCATCCACTCGGCAAATCCCCACAACATCGTGGCCGAGATCAAAGCTTCTTTATCCGCAAAGTGTTTATAAATGGTGCTAACCGCCACCTGGGCATGGTCAGCGATATCTTCGATGGTGACCGCATGCCCCTTGA
>JBAXLF010000018.1:0-20371 GCA_037134955.1 Actinomycetota bacterium
ACAGTTCTCATTGAGGCTGCTTTGTCGCGAATCAATGCGGGGCAATCTCCCGATTCGATTCTCTTACTTACTTATGGGCGCGAACGCGCCTCTGAAATGCGCGATGCCATTGTTACTCGCTCTGCCAAAACTGCCTTTGAACCATTGGCTCGCACCTTTCACTCACTTGCATATTCCATTCTTAAGATGCGCACTACTGAGTCTTTCCGCGAAATGGTTCTGCTCTCTGGCGCCGAACAAGAGTCATACATTTCAGATTTACTCAACGGCGATATCGCCGATGGTTATCGAAAATGGCATCCCGATTTACAACGCACTGATCAATCACTGGGCGAACCACTGCAGACTCAAGGATTTGTCCGCGAACTCCGCGATCTCATTATGCGCGCCAACGAGCGCGGGATTACACCAGAACAGTTGGCCGATCGCGGCAAACAGTTGGGTGAAAAGTATTGGGAAGGTGCGGCTGATTTCTGGAACCGTTACTTAGGTTCCATGGTCTTGCAAGAAATTTCTGCAGGAGATGCCAAAGTTCGTATCGACCCATCTGAAATCATTAACACTGCCATTAATTATCTACGTGCCAACCCCGAACTACTTGCCGAACTCCGCCAACGTTTTACAACAATCATCGTTGATGAATTCCAAGAGAGTGATCCAGCACAGCGCACCTTGTTATCTCTTCTGGCCGGCAATGATCTGGTCATCGTCGCCGATAGCGCAAGCGCGGTCGGTCGCTTCCGCGGCGCAGATCCTGAAGGCATTGCAGCTCTCATTGATTCTTATATCTCCGCAGGTGCCACCAAGATTGAGTTAACGACCAACTACCGTGGCGTACCAAGCGCAGAAAGTGCACGTTTAACTTCTGAATCTGAGGAAGCGCAATACATTGCATATCAATTTAAGCGAGCACATCTCATGCAGGGAGTTCCATATTCGCAGATGGCCGTCATTGTGCGATCACATGGTCAGACTGCTTCCGCTATTCGACGCGCCTTTTCACAAGTGGGAATACCAACTGCAGGCGATGTCGAGGCGCTAGCCACTAACGCGGCAATTGCACCATTTCTCTTACTTGCTCGGGTAGCGACAGGCTCTCAGCCACTCAACCTCGATACCGCTGAGAAGTTACTGACATCCGAATTCGGTGGAGCAACGTCGGTTTCGCTTCGCCGAACGCGTGCAGCGCTACTTGCGGCGCGCGATGAAGCATCTGACAAACGTTCGGGCACACAACTTATTCTCGATGCCATTCTCACAGGCGATGTGGCTATCGAAGATTCCGCAGAGTTACTACGAATTCACTCCCTCTTATCGCTAGCAAAGAAATCGATAGCGAAGAAGAACGCAACGATTCATGATCTGCTCTGGGCGATCTGGAGTAACGCAACCACGAGCGATAATGAAAAATTGGCAGATGTATGGCGCGCTGCAGCTCTCAAAGGTGGCTCACGAGGAGCAGCTGCCGATCGTGATCTTGATGCCATGATCCAACTCTTCGACTCCGCCGCTCGTCATATCGAACGCTTTCCAGGAAGTAAACCTGATTCATTTCTTACCGAAATTGCGAAAGAGACAATCGTTACCGATCTGATTACCGCCCGCGGAGTTCGACCCGATGTCGTTGAGATCCTTACCGTGCACTCCGCAAAGGGGCGGCAGTGGCGCAACGTTGCAGTTGCTGGAGTGCAAGAAGGCACGTGGCCTAACTTGAAGCAACGTAGCTCTCTGCTGGGGGCTGAACGTTTAGTCGAACGAGTTCGCCACGGTGATGAAATCGCCCAACGCGAACTCGACATGATTGCGGCATCTTCATTGGCACAAGATGAAGCGCGCTTATTTCATGTTGCAACAACTCGAGCGCGCCAATCTCTCTTAGTCACAGCGATCTCGCGCGAAGACGATACCCCTTCCAATTTCTTTGAAGATTTTGCAGAGGCGCTCGGAAATTCTCACACTGTGCAACAGGTCCCACGACCACTCACGGCATCAGCCTTGGTAGCGACGTTGCGACGAGAAGTAAATCTCTCTGGTGATAAAGCTGCCGCTTCACTTCTCAAAACCTTAAGTGCCAACGGCATTCATCTTGCCCACACTTCACAGTGGCTAGGATCAGCGCCAATCACTACCGATGCGCCAGTCATCGACGATGGCCAACTCATCCCAGTCTCTCCATCAGGAGCAGAGAACTTCACCGAATGTGGCCTGAAATGGTTCCTCGAAAAGAGCGGTGGCACCGATGGTGATTCAACTGCGCAGCTATTGGGTTCAGTAATTCACGAATTTGCCCGGTTGAAGGTAGATGAACCTGCAATCACTGATGAGCAGTTACAACAGAAACTTATTGATTCGTGGCCGTTGATCGACGATAGCCGAGGTTGGATCAGCGATGCAGCCTTTGCTCGTGCCAAGAAAATGTTGGAGAGATTCTCGCTCTTTCACCTGGAATCACTCTCAGAAAATAACCGCTCTGTTGCGGGAGTTGAGAAGACCTTTGAAATTAAAGTAGGGCGCGCCTTCATTAAAGGAAATGTAGATCGCATTGAAGTCGATAGTGGTGGCAAGCATTACATCATCGACTTTAAGACTGGAAAGAATGAAATTTCCGGCCCTGAGGCTAAGACAAATCTACAGCTGGCTTGTTATCAACTTGGTGTGGTGCTCGATGGCTTTAAAGAAAAGTTGGCGACAACCCAGGTGTCAGGCGCACAACTTGTCTATCTTGCAAGTAAGAACAAGTCCTACAGCACTCGCGAACAAGATGCCCTAGTAGATGTCGATGCCACTAAAGAAGTGTTAGAAGAGATTGCCATTGGTATGGGTAGCGCAACCTTTACCGCCCGCAAGAACGATATGTGCGAACGTTGCAAAGTTAAGCCATCGTGTCCGCTCTACCTCGAGGGTAAGGCGGTGCACCAATGATTGAGAAGTACACACCTGATCAAGTCGCCGAGATGATTATCTCGATTGACCCAAAGTTCCATCTTCCATCCGATGAACAACGACCGATTATCTCGATTCACGATAATCCGCTCGAACCAGCTGTAGTGATTGCAGGTGCAGGTTCTGGAAAGACTGAAACAATGGCTGCGCGCGTGGTCTATCTCGTGGCAAATGAGATTGCGCGCCCTGATCAAATTTTAGGATTGACCTTTACCCGCAAAGCTGCGGGCGAGCTCAATACCCGAATTCGTAAGCGTTTACGCCAGTTTCAGCTAGCCCAAGATGCGCGTGGCATTGCTCGCACCTTCACCTCACTCGATACTGCAGTGACTACCTATCACTCTTATGCCGGTCGACTCTTGAGCGAACATGCAATTCGTTACGGCATCGATGCAGATGCCCAACCAATGGGTGAAGCAGCAGTGTGGATGTCAGCCAATAAATTGGTCCGCGAGTGGGATGACAACAACTTTGCTACATCGGATGCACCTTCTACTGTCGTGAAAGATCTCCTTGGGCTTACCTCCATGATCCTGGAACATCGCGTCACTCTCGACCAAGTTCGTGCCGTTGATGAGAAGTTATTAGCTGAAGTTGCGGCTATGACTGGCGATGAAAATGATGCTGTAAGAAAAGTAGCCAAGGTATTGAAGCAACGGATCGCCATGCTTCCTATGGTCGAATCCTTCCTCGAATCGCGCCGCCAATCTGGTGAACTCTCCTTCGATGATCAGATTGCCCTTGCTGCAGATATCGCTGCTAACTTTCCTGAAGTCGGAGAACTCGAACGCGCTAAGTACCCCATCGTCCTGCTTGATGAGTATCAAGATACTTCGCAATCTCAGGTGCGATTGCTATCAGCGCTCTTTGGCGGAGGACACCCAGTCACTGCAGTTGGCGATCCATGTCAATCCATCTACACCTGGCGTGGAGCATCCTCCGGAACCATTGGCGCTTTCAATAAGAACTTTCCGAAAGCTCCCGGATCAAAGGGGCGCGATGTCTACGAACTACTTACGACATATCGCAATGACCAAGCGATTCTCACCTTGGCTAATGCCATCACTGAAGAAGTGCGGCGCCAAGAAGAAGGAATTAACGTTCCACCGCTCAAGACACGTAAAGGTGCAGGTACCGGCGACCTAACCTGCGGCGTCTTCGAAAATATAGAAGCCGAGGCTACGGCTATCGCTGAATACGTTGCACCACTCTGGAATAACCCAGAGCGCCTTATTCCTGATTCGAAAGTTGCACATACCTTTGCAGTATTAGTTCGCAAACGTGGGCAGATTGCAGTAATTCAAGAGGCGTTGGCCAAGGCCGGAATTCCCTCTGAAGTCCTTGGTTTAGGCGGACTTATCCATGTCCCAGAAATTGCAGATCTGGTTGCGATGCTCAAGATTATTGATAACCCCGATGCAGGCGCTTCGTTGATGCGCCATCTCACCGGACCACGTATCAATCTAGGGCCGCGCGATATCGCCGCGTTAGGTCGTTATGCACGTTCTCGTTCTGAATCACTAGCTGCCGATAGCCGCAGCATCGTGAAAAATATTGTCGCCGGAAATCCACTGTCGGCCGAAGCAGATGATCAATTTATCGGTAGCGTCATTGATGCACTTGATGAGATCGATCGGTGCGATAAAACTTCCTTTAGCAAAGGTGGCTTTGAACGACTCTCAACTTTCGCATCTGATCTACGCAGATTACGTTCACGTGCCGCATCTCCCATCACTGATCTAATCGTTGATATCGAGCGCTATCTCAATCTTGAAACAGAGGTCATGTTGCGCGATGGTGGAACACGTGGACGACGCCATCTCGATCGCTTTATGGATGAAGCTGCCAAGTTTGCCCGTAATGGCGGAACTCTCTCTGCATTTCTGCAATGGCTCGATGTGGCAAGTGAAGAAGAAGGTGGTCTCAAAGCGGGCGCACCTGATATCGATGCCAGCGTTGTGCAGATTCTTACTATCCATATGGCCAAAGGCGCCGAATGGGATGTAGTTGCAGTTCCTGGTTTAGCTGAAGGAACATTCCCAAGTAGTAATTCAAAGGATCCAGATAATTGGATTACCAACGAACGCCATATTCCATTCTCACTTCGTGGCGATGGAGATATCTTGCCGCACTTCACCTGGAATGCGGCAACAACAAATGCCGCAGCGAAGAAAGCCATCGATGCCTTTGCCAAAGTCTGCGTTGACTTTAAGGCGCGTGAAGAAATTCGCCTGGGTTATGTCGCGATGACGCGGGCCCGCACCCATCTCTTCTGCTCCACCTCATTCTGGCGCGATGGTGCAAAACCAGTTGCACGCTCTGTTCTCTACGAAAAGGTTGAAGCAGTTGCAAGCTCAGTAGGTACAGTGCTTTCAGCTCCTATCGCACCAGCTAGCACCGATCGCAATCCCGCCCGTGAAATCGAAGTCACTGCGCAATGGCCACGCGACCCATTGGGAAATCGCCGACCAGATTTCGACCGCACGGTTGCGCTCGTTGAAGCTGCAGCGCCGATAAATCTCAACTCTGCTGACGCTAGTGAGTGGGTTGATGATGCTCGCGCCATTATCGCTGAATTTGAAGAGTACAAGTTGGGTTCACTCGATGTTCTTATGCCACCTCGACTATCAACTTCAACTTTGATTGCGCTACATGAAGACCCATCCGAACTTGCGCGCACAATTCGTCGCCCGATGCCGCGCGCTATGGATGAGTACTCTCATCGCGGAACTGCATTCCACTTATGGATTGAGAACTACTTCAATGCCAAGACTCTCTTCGATGATGAAGATTTTGATCTACTCACTCCATTGGAAACCGATCAGAAGTTAGAAGATTTGAAATCCCAATGGTTAGCTTCAACGTGGGCGCCACTCCAACCCTTCGCAGTGGAAGTTCCCTTCGAAACTGTTATCGCCGGTGTACTTGTCCGTGGCCGTATCGATGCGGTCTATAAGACTGAAGCTGGATTTGAAGTTGTGGATTGGAAGACTGGTTCAAAGGTTTTGGGCGAGTCATCTGCGGTTCAGTTGGCTGTCTACCGCTTGGCATGGGCGAAGTTGCAAGGTATTGCCGTCGATAAAGTCTCGGCCGCCTTCCATTATGTGCCTACAAATAAAACAGATCGACGAGCTAATCTTCTTAGCGAAGCTCAACTCATCGATCTGTTATTACTGAAGTAATTACTTCTTTAGATCAAAGCGATCCAGGTTCATGACCTTGGTCCATGCCGCCACGAAATCCTTGATGAACTTCTTCTCGGCATCGTTACTTGCATAGACCTCAGAGAGCGCGCGGAGCTCTGAATGAGAGCCAAAGATTAAGTCTGCGCGGGATGCGCTCCACTTTACCTTTCCGGTCTTGCGATCATGCGCCTCAAATAAGTTGGTGTCACCGTTCTTAGGGGCCCATTCATATTTGATATCGAGGATATTGATAAAGAAATCGGTACTGAGAGTCTCTTTCTTATGTGTGAGCACACCAACCTTTGAGCCATCGTAATTTGCACCAAGAACGCGTAGCCCTCCAACGAGAACGGTCATCTCTGGTGCGGTCAGCCCCAAGAGAACAGCGCGATCTACAAGAAGTTCTTCTGCGCTATGCACGTGACCTGCTCCAAGATAGTTACGGAAACCATCGGCGGTAGGTTCGAGAACTTTGAAAGATGCAATATCTGTCTGCTCTTGTGTGGCATCAGTGCGTCCGGCGCTAAAGGGAACCTTGATCGAGAATCCAGCGTTATCAATCGCCTTCTCAATCGCTGCAGTACCTGCAAGAACGATGAGATCGGCAAGTGAGATCTTCTTCTTAGCCTTCTTATTGAAAGTTACCTGGATCTTTTCTAGCTCCTTCAGAACCTTTGCCAGCTCCTTGGGATTATTCACTGCCCAATTACGCTGTGGTTCTAGGCGAATACGTGCGCCATTTGCGCCTCCGCGCTTATCAGTTGCACGAAATGATGCAGCAGATGCCCAAGCAGTTGTTACTAATTGAGCAATCGTGAGATCGCTCTTCAGAATCTTCTTCTTTAGCGCTTCAGCATCTGCTTTAGAGATGGTTGATTTGGTAGTTGCTGGAAGTGGATCTTGCCAAATGAGTTGCTCCTTTGGAACAAGTGGTCCTAGGTAGCGAGCAACAGGTCCCATATCGCGGTGAGTAAGTTTGAACCAGGCACGCGCAAATGCATCAGCAAAGGCATCGAGATCTTCGGCAAAGCGTCGTGAGACCTTTTCATATGCAGGGTCCATGCGCATTGCTAAATCTGTTGTAAACATAACGGGTGCATGTGTGACGCCTTTGAGATGCGCATCTGGAACTGCCTTTGCCGCAGATTCATCTGTGGGAATCCACTGTGTTGCACCTGCAGGTGACTTTGTCTTCTGCCATTCGTACTTAAAGAGAGTCTTGAAGTAGGTGTTATCCCACTTCGTTGGAGTTGGAGTCCACGCACCTTCGAGGCCGCTGGAAATTGTTTCTGCACCATTTCCCTTGCCATGGGTGTTCTTCCAACCAAGGCCCATCTGCTCGATCGGTGCACCTTCTGGTTCTGCGCCAACATATTTTCCAGGGTCAGCTGCTCCGTGTGCCTTACCAAAGGTATGACCACCTGCAATGAGCGCTACAGTCTCTTCATCATTCATCGCCATGCGCGCAAATGTTTCGCGGATATCGCGTGCAGATGCAAGTACATCAGGAACTCCATCTGGGCCTTCAGGGTTGACATAAATTAAACCCATCTGAACAGCAGCAAGTGGATCTTCTAATTCACGATCACCGCTATAACGTTGATTGGTAAGCCACTCTTGCTCTTTACCCCAATACGTTTCATCTGGCTCCCAGACATCTGCGCGTCCGCCACCGAAACCAAATGTCTTTAAGCCCATAGATTCGAGCGCGCAATTTCCGGCAAGGATCATGAGATCTGCCCACGATAAAGACTTTCCGTACTTCTGCTTAATCGGCCATAGCAATCGACGCGCCTTATCGAGGTTGACGTTATCTGGCCAGCTATTGAGTGGTGCAAAACGTTGCATTCCAGCACCTGCGCCGCCACGACCATCGTATGTGCGATATGTACCAGCGCTATGCCATGCCATGCGAATAAAGAATGGACCGTAATGTCCGTAATCTGCCGGCCACCACTCTTGTGATGTTGTCATCAATACTTCGATATCTCTCTTCACAGATTTGATATTGAGTTTCGAGAATTCTTTTGCATAATCAAAATCTTCATCCATGGGATCTGAGACAGGTGAATGTTGGCGAAGTACGCCCAGATCTAAATGGTTGGGCCACCAATCGGTGTTATATGTGCCCTCTTTATTGAGCTTGCTACCGGTATATGGACACTGTGCTGCTGTGGCTTCTGTAGTCATAACCCTAGGTTAATGACTTTAAGCGAAATTGCTAACCGAAGATTTCAACGCCTATCGGCAGATGGTCACTCACCCCAGTTGGCGCAAAGGTGCGCACGGAGAACTCTCCAAATGCCAGATCGGGCGAGAGGATGTAATCAAATTGAATCTTTCCGCCCCAGCTGGGATAGGTATTCTGAGTAACCAGGCTCTGCCAACGTGAGGCAACTATCGGCAGATTCTTCGGGAGATTGAGATCGCCAACAACAATGGCGCGCGTACCCGTTGATTGCGCAATCGAGAGCGCCCATCTCTTGACGCGACGTAACTGTGCAAGATTAAATCCAGGAACAAAAGAGAGATGGGTATTGACAACGGTTAAGCCATTTTCTAAAACAGCGGCGAGTGCAAGACGTGGTTCATCTTTTACATAGATAAATCGTGGTTTACCTTTTCCACTTTCATCGCCAGGAACAATAAGCGGAAGTCCGAGCGGTGAATTTCCAAGGTTAAGTCGATGCCAACTGATTACAGGAATCTTGGAAACGATTCCGATTCCATAACATTCATGCATTAACTCTGTATGCGATGAAAGGTTGGTAATAATTTCTGGTTCGTGGTCGTGCTTCTTACGCCAACTTTCACCGGGAGTACCAATTACGCTCGGCCCCATCGCCCAATCGCGTGCGCCGATACTTTCGGCGATATCGCGCATCTGTGGCCGAGAATTCGATCGCGGCAAGAAGTGATCTACTTCCTGGAGCGCGAAGAAATCTGAATCTAAGGATTGGATAGCGCGCGGCAACGCCTGCGGATCTGAACTTTTTTCGGGGGGAATGGCCATTCCATGCAGGAGATTCCACGAGGTGAGGCGCACCCCCACACACTAGTAACCTGCACCTGTGAGCGCGATTCAACAACACCCATCCTGCATAGATCGCGCTGGAGAACTTCGTACCAATCAAGCAACGCTCGATGAGTTGTGGTTGCAGGCAAAGATTCTTCATATCGCAGATGGTCGGATTGCAGCCCGCGATGAAAAACTCACCTTCGCATCCGCCACTGAAATCTCAACAATTGCCGTTTCTGGAAAATTTACTGAAGGTACACGTTACTTCTTAGGCCTCGATCTCACAGACCGATCTCCCTATTTTGTCTGGGATACCCAATGGATTGGTGACGTCAGCGATGAAGTAAAGGCAGCAGGCTTTACGACTCTGCGCGAGATCGGTGCGCAACTTTCGCCCATCGAATCCGAACTAGCGTTGCATGCAACAGCGCTCAGCAATTGGCATCGCGCGCATCCACGATGTCCGCGATGTGGTGGCGCAACTCGCGTCGATCTCGGGGGAGCAGCGCGTTATTGCGATACCGATCAGAGCCAACATCATCCACGTACAGATTCTGCAGTGATTGTTCTGATTAAAGATCGCGCAGATCGCATTCTGCTTGGGCATCAACCGGTATGGCCCGAAGGCCGCTTCTCCACCTTTGCCGGTTTTCTCGAACCCGGCGAAACTTTTGAACAGTGTGTATCGCGTGAAGTATTTGAAGAATCACGGGTTAAGGTGAGTGAAATTTCTTATCTCGGTTCCCAACCTTGGCCATTTCCCGCCAGCATCATGATTGCCTTTGAAGCAGTTACCGATAATCCGGAAGATGCACAAGGCGATGGCGCAGAGATCACTCAAGTAAAGTGGTTTAGCCGAGCAGAACTTAAAGCTGCTGCCGCAGATGGTTCGTTACTACTTCCACCATCTATCTCTGTCGCGCGCAAGATGATTGAAGGATGGCTCGGTGAGAAAGCCGTTGGCGGCGAAACATGGCGATAGAGGACGAAATCCTCGCAGCGCTCGACCCTGACCAACGAGCCGTAGCACTCGCATCCCGCGGCCCTGTCTGTGTTATTGCAGGTGCCGGCACCGGTAAAACTCGCGCTATTACACATCGCATTGCATACGCCGCAGCAATCGGCACCATGGATCCGCAGAAAGTATTGGCGCTGACCTTTACTGCAAAGGCTGCCGGAGAAATGCGCGCCAGACTTCGTTCACTCGGTGTTCCACAAGTAGCAGCGCGCACCATCCACTCGGCGGCGCTGAAGCAATTGTTGTACTTCTGGCCATCAGTATTCGGTGGCCGCACTCCAGATTTAATGACCACCAAAACTGGATTTCTTACCGAAGCAATCAATCGTGCGGGCTTGAGCGATGCTATTCGCGCAACCAACCGCGAATTAATGCGTGATATCGCATCAGAAATCGAATGGGCAAAAGTTTCACAAGTTGCCCCATCTGATTACATCGATGAAATTAGCAAGCGCCTACAGAAACCGCGCGTCTTGCCAGAACAGATGGTGCAGATCTACACGGCTTACGAAACTGTGAAGAAGCAAGAGCTAGCTATCGACTTTGAAGATGTCTTACTGCTCTGTTCTGCCATGTTGGAAGAAGAGCGCGAAGTTCGCGAGCGAGTACAAGATCAATATCGTTACTTCACTATTGATGAGTATCAGGATATTTCTCCAGTGCAGCAACGTTTAATCAATGCCTGGCTCGGAAAGCGAAACGATATCTGCGTTGTAGGAGATCCGGCACAGACGATTTACTCATTTGCAGGTGCAACTCCGGTATTCCTCAATACCTTTACCCAACGTTTTCCTGATGCTGAAGTCATTCGCCTCAGCACCGGATATCGATCAACGCCAGAAATTACCTTCGCGGCTAATGCCTTGTTGCGTCACGGGGCGATGGGACAAGAACTAGTTGCCCAAAACGACCATGGTTCTAAACCGAGCGTCATTGGCTACTCCGATGAGACTGCCGAAGTTAGCGGAGTCTTAGACGAGATCACACAATTACTTGGCGCTGGCACTGCGCCCCATGAGGTAGCAATTCTGGCGCGAACAAATGCGCAATTAAAGAGCGTCGAACGCGCCATGATGAAGGTCAACCTTCCCTTTCAAGTGCGCAGTACTGAACGCTTCTTTGATCGTAGAGAAGTCCGTGATTTCTTGAGCGAAGTCCGCAAAGCATCAGTTATTCCGACCGAAGGTCAAGGATGGATTGATGAACTTCGTACTTTGGCCCAGCCGTATTTAACGGGTGAAGCTATCGATGGAATCGCCGCGTTACTGCATTTAGGGCGTGAACTCGATGACGATGACAATTTCACACCTAAGACTCTGCGCGGATATTTACGGGAAGTCGAAGATCGCGTCCAGCAAAATAATCCACCCACCATGCCCGTTGTCACACTCGCAACTTTGCATGCAGCTAAAGGCCTTGAATGGGAGCGGGTATTTTTAATCGGCGCATCCGAAGGTCAACTGCCTGTCTCTGATGCATCTATCGATGAGGAACGGCGCCTCTTTTACGTGGGAATTACGCGGGCGAAGGCTGATTTACATATTTCATACCGCAAGAGCCCCAGCCCATTCCTGCGTGAATCCGGGTTACTCGCGGGTTCGTAGCTCATTTAATTCATTTGCCAGGCCCACACCTCATCGCGTACCCTTAGGGCTTCATCACACATGTGATGAACGATTACAGGAGGCGTTGAGATGAATTCAGTATTCACATCAACAACAGCAGGCGCACGCGCTGCTGTTCCTTCTGCTGCTCATACAACCTCAACCGCCACAGCTAAGCGCACTCATAAGCGCGCAGCTTGGCCCACAGCAACAAAGTCAGCGTTCTACGCCAACTTTTATGCAGTGGTTGAGGCCACAGGAGCTCTAGTCGAGTAATACCGATCAGACCCACAAGGGCCTCAAATCCACAAAGGATTTGTAGGTCCTTTTTTATTTCCACTAACCAAACCGAATAGAAACCAAATAGAAAAGTAAGTAAGAGAGAGAAGAGGTGAGAGCTATGACAGTTCTCTTCAGCGAATTACAGGTACCAGGCTGGGCCGATAGCGGCGAGAAGATTGGCTTGAACGATGTCACGTTTTCCTATGACAACGCCCGGGCCTTTACCCTGCCCTGCCATCAGGCAGACCCTGAGCTCTTCTACTCTGAGACAGACCAGGGAATTGCAGAGGCCAAGGCGCTCTGCGGCACATGCCCAGTACGTAACAAGTGTCTCGATGGTGCGTTATCGCGCCAAGAGCCATGCGGCGTATGGGGTGGTCAACTGATTGAAGATGGCGTGATCATCGAACGTAAGCGTCGCGCCGGTCGACCACCTCGTCAGGTGATTGCAGCGGCTCGGCTTATCGAAGAACCGATGTAAGTCATATTAGAAAGCACAACCGCATAAAGGATGGCGTGCCAGCGTTACTACTTGCGGATATGCAAGTGCTTGATAATCGAGCGAGATCACTTTGCCAGTGGTCTCGCTCGATTGCTTTTCAAAGAAGGCAAGAATCTGTGATGCAGCAAGTGATGCGATGAAATGGGCGGCAATCACCGGGTACTCACTCTCCGCATTGTGAAGTAAAGGTTCCCTATTGCGAACTCCACTTTGATCTCGTTCAGCAAGTTCGGCGCAGCGCAGACATGGTGACTTTCCTGGAATCACAATCGGCCCAATCTGCGCCACATCTGCGAGCGGCGTTGGAATATGCATAAAGGGCAGATCAGAATTCATCCAGATGGCAAGTCTTTCAGGATCAATATCCCCACAATGAATTCGAAAATCAGGAGAAGAAAGTTCATCAAGGTAATCATTCTCGCGATCTAATGGAAAGAGCGAGAGCTCTCTACGTATTACCTCACACTGTTTATCAAAGGCATAACCAATGTGGTTGCTGGTGAAACTGCCAATTGCGATATCGAGATCACCAACTAAGCGAGAAGTTTCGCGGGCGCTAGGAGCAAAGCGAGTCTGCGTTGCACCACTTGCCAAGAGCAATGAGTACAAGATTGTGGCAACCCGATTTGTTCCAGAAATTTCAATGAGAATATCTTGGCGAGCGCTGAGAATTTCAATGCCACCATCATCAACGCCAGGTATCCAATTTGTCTGCGTTAACTCGGCGCCAACCCGGTTCTGCAGTTGAATAAATGCGGCATCCATTTCTGGGCGACTATTCTTAGTGGCTCGTCCGCTACTTGTTGAGATAAATCTTTTCGAGAGCGCTAACTTTCCTTCTCGATGCTGGCTGAGCTGCGCCGAGTCGAGGGCGGCGAAGAGCTCTTCACTCTCCGCCTGCTGCGCAGGAGTAAGCGTCGAGAGCAGGGCGCGCAGCTCGCCTTCGTCGGCGCCGGCTGCGAGGGTTGTGATCAGCGCCTTCTCAATGGGTGTGGTGATGCGGACTGCGTGCTTCTGACTGCCGACGAGATAGTGATCGGTGATATCTGTTGCGTACATAGCGACGCCTCGCTTGAGCTTTCTCATAGCGGCAGATGATGGTTGAGATAACCCTGCAGTCTCGTGAGCTACGAGTAGATATGTGAGCAAGCAGGGTGTGCGCTGACTGTGAGGTGATACGCCGCGACTATGCGTGTAGAAAAGAAATAACCCCCGCTCAATGTGAGCGAGGGTTACAACTTACGTCTGGTGACGAAAAACTTATTCTGGCTTCTTGCCGAGAATGCGATTTACCTTGGTGCCACACACTGGACAGATGCCCTGTGCCATGCGACGACCAGAGTCTGAGATCTTTACAGTTCCCTCGAAATCACGCTTCGCTTTGCACTTAACGCAGTAAGCGTCACCCTTATATGTCTCTACCTCTGCCATTTTTGCCTCCGTTCGACACATGTGCTTGGCGCTCATGCGTGCTGGTCGAAACAATACCCCCGCATACGCTCAAATAGCCCGTTCTACGCACGAATTGTGGGCTCTGATTTTTGCAAGATTTGCGCCCCAAGCGCTTGAGCTTTAGAGCTTCTCTAGTTCTACAGGCGCGAGCATCGCCCTTTCGGCCGCCTCATAACCATCGAGATAGGCGCTGGCCAGCTCAGAATCCTCAAATCGGGCCAAGAGATCGGTGAATTCAGCCCCATGGTCGAAGTACTGGAGATGGATTGCCTCGTGGAAGAGGACGTAATCGAGGGCGTAGTCGGGGGCGAGCTTTAAGCGATCTGAGATTCGAATCGAGCGATCGACGCTGGTACATGAACCCCAGCGCTCGCGCATCGCTCGCCAGGTTACCGAGATAGGTCGTTCAGTAATTTCGGGAGCTAATTCGGTGAGCAGTTGGTCGATACGAGCAATCAAATCGGCCTCACCAGGTGTTTTAGCTGCCTCTTGGCTGCGAATCTTGGCGATCATCTCGGGAACAATCGCTCGCTCATCTGCCTTACTTAGTCGCGCAGGGATAGAGATGACGATTCGTCCACCTTGTCGGTAGGCGGAGATGCTCTTCTTACGACGCGTCGAGCGGATGACGAGAATCTCACCTTCATCTACTCCCGGCAGAGTGACTTCTTCAAACTCTCCCGCAAAGTCTCCAGTAGCCATTGAGGAAATGTATTAGATAGTGCAACTCTCAATCGAGTTATCGATAATTTTTGACAGAAAAAATATTCTGTGTCTTGGTGATTTTCGTTTGATTCTGCCCAATATTCATCGTAGTTTGCGCTTACGAAGTCCTCGGATAACCGTTTGATATCAGCAAGGGGAAGGCTGATATCGAAATGTGCGCCCGGGGACTTCGCTTTTCATTTCCCGATAAAGATCGAGGTTAGAGCAGTCCGCTGAGGTCATCTGGAATCTCAGTCGATGTTAAGAACTTCTCAGGATCTAATAACTCTTCTGCACTTGGCAGAATTCCACTCCAGATCTGATCGCGCGCTGCCACATCTTTTGATTCGCGCACCTTCTGCCAGAAGGCGCTGGCTTCTCTCGCCAATTTTGGAGTTACTTCAAGCCCAAGAAGTGATTTAAAGAGTTGTTGTGACGGTGCACTTGTTGCGCGCTGTCGTCGATACATTTCACGTAGTTGAGTCAGCGCCGGAAGTCGATCACCTGCAGCGAGTGCGGTTACTTCATCGGCCCAACCATCGACAAGAGCGAGTGCAGTCTCCAGCTTGGAAAGCGCAGCGCGTTGTGCGGGAGTTTCATCGGGAGTAAAGATCCCATTGTTGAGCGCGATGGTGAAAGAATTTTCACCTGATTCTGGATTCATCTGTGATGGATCAAAGTTCTGCATCGCTTCTTCTGCTTGGCGCTGTATTGCTTCCATATCGATATGGATTCCTCGACCGTAATCAACAATTGCACTGCGAATATATGAGACCAGCCATGGGTTATGTTCAAATAATCGAGCGATTGCCGCTTCGCGGAGCGCGTGGAATAAGTAAATTTCCGTCTTTGGAATCTCAAGCCCTTCACTTAATTTCTCAATATTCTCTGGAATAAGTAGTGGACGTGCTGGATCTAGAAGCGGTAGCCCCACATCGTGCGCACCTGTGGCTGTTGCTGAAATACCGCCGATTGCTTGGCCTAACTGCGTTGCAATGAGTGAGCCGATAAAGGTGCGAAGTAGACCGGCAATTGCACCCATCGGTCCTGCCATAGTTTCGCCATTATCAGCTGCAGCATCGTGGCCCTGCTGAGCGATTGCTTCATCGAGGAGTGTGGAGATTGCCGCAGATAATCCGGTAGCAAGTGGCTCCATAGTCGCTTGCCAACCCTTAAGAGTTTCATCGACCCAATCCAACCTACTGACTGCCCGTTGCGCGGTATTGCCGGCAATGGCAGGAAAGACAGTTGCTTCATTGAGCCAGAGATCTGCTAACTCAAATGCGTTATCGACAACGGAGACATCTTTGGTGCCAACTGGCTGTGAGCCTTGTGCTTGTACAAATTTCTTTGCGGTATCGCGAACCACCGCTGGAGGTAAGACTTCTTGCGTTCCTTGGGTAAAGGCGGCAAAGGGATTGGCAAATCCTGCAGGGTTAATTCCGAGTTGTTCAAATTGTTTCTGAATCTGCTCTTGCATCTGGCGCATCATGGCGTTGAGATCTTCGGACTTACCGTTTTCATCTTCGCCATCGTCGGGTGTAAAGCCAAAAGGTGACATCTCTTACTCCAACTCTGTACTCGACGAAGATTCTTGATTACGGCCATTCTATCTTTGAAAGAACTGTGAGAGAGAAATGGTTTCTTATGTGATGTAACAGCCAGAGTGGGCGCTTTCTTCCCGAAAGGACTAAGATTTTTACATGTACTCCCTCGCAGGATCTAGCGCATTTGCCGCCCTTATTTGGTGGGTAGTACCAATCAGTGCGCTACTTGGTGGACTCGGATACGTGATCTGGGTGGGAAAATTTAAGAGCAAGTTCGAGACCGAGACGACGCGTTCTGTCGGCCAATTCCAGCGATTCCAAGATTCATTTCGTGAAAGTGCACCTGATGCAGCCCCAGAAGATGAGAAGAATTAGCGACACCCGAGCCAACGGATGACTCTTCGTTTCTCGCGCACACCTCGTTTTATCAAAGTATTTCTTGCGCTCGTCCTCATCGTTCCAATCTTCACACCAGTGAACTTTGTCATTCTCCAGCCAGGTAATGGCACCGCACTCTTTCCTAAAGTACTCACTATCAAGAGCGCTGCTGCAACGACGTATAAACCCAACGGCGAGATCTATCTCTTGGCGATCTGGGTCTCTACCCCCGATGCCAAAGTTTTAGGAGCCGAAGCGCTGGGATGTTGGGCGCGCGCCGATTGCGTCGTATTTCCTCGCTCAGTAATTTACAAACGGAATGTCTCTGCCAAAGAAGAAGCTGCACAATCGCAGAAAGAGATGAAAGTTTCACAGAGCGATGCACTCTCTGCTGCAAAGAATTTACTCGCGCAACGCTTTCCCACAGTTGATACCTCGCATATAACCGATGCTTCCATCAAGGTAGATCTGCCAGATACAGGTGGACCAAGTGGCGGTCTGATATTTTCACTTGGATTAATTGAACTTTTAACGTCGGAAGATCTTTTGCAGGGGAGAAAGATTTCCGGATCTGGAACCATCGCAGCCGATGGCAGCGTTGGTGCAATCGGCGGTATTGCAGAGAAGATCGTCGCTGCCAAAAAAGCTGGAGCAACCATCCTCTTTGCAGCGCGAAGTAATTGCGATGAGATCCCAGCAAATATCAAGGGAATCTCAGTAATCGCGATTTCAAAGCTTTCCGAGGCCATTGATTACCTCCAGCAGCCACTTTCTAGCCATTCTGCAGGTCTGACTGGTTGCACTAATCTAGGAGCATGAATAAGAACCGTAGTCCGCTCTTTATCACCGCAGCGATTTTGGTTGCACTAGGTGCGCTCTTTTCCTACATCTCTGGTTACTACGTAGATTGGCTCTGGTTTAAATCGGTAGATTTCACTAGCGTCTGGACAACAGTTCTTACAACGAAACTCGAGCTATTCCTGCTCGTCGGAGTGATCACCTCTGCCGTTATCTCTCTCAATATTTATCTCGCATATAAGCGCCGCCCGCTCTATGTGCCAACCAGCATTGAGATGAATGGCCTGGAAAAGTTACGCGGTCAGATCGAACCGATTCGCCGCTGGGTATTTCTGGGAATAGTTCTTGTACTTGCCTACTTTGCCGGAACATCTGCAACTGTATTTTGGCGCGAATGGTTGCTCTTTAAAAATGCCACAAACTTTGGGGTCAAAGATCCGCAATTCGGTTTAGATATCTCCTTCTTCGCATTCCGTCTTCCGATGTGGCAGGCAATTATTGGGTGGGGAATTTCAACTTTAGTGCTGGCAACTCTGGCCACCGCATTTATCCATTACATGTATGGCGGCATTCGCACCACCGTTCAAACTGATCGCACTACAGTTGCAGCTCGCGTACAGATTTCTATCTTGCTCGGTCTGATTGTTCTTCTCAAAGCAGTTGCCTATTGGTTCGACCGATATGCCCTGGCACTTAAAGAGAGCAAGCTCATCAATGGCCTTACCTATACCGATGTCAATGCAACTCTGCCGGCCAAGGCGATTCTTGCTGCTATCGCAGTTATCTGCGCACTCTTATTCTTTGCAAATATTGTGCGCCGTTCGTGGTTACTTCCAGCAGCCGGAACTGCGCTATTAGTTATCTCATCAGTATTGATTGCTGGTATCTACCCAGGTGCAATTCAACAGTTCCAGGTAAAGCCATCTGAATCATCGAAGGAAGCGCCCTATATTCAGCGCAATATCGATGCAACGCGTACCGCCTACGATCTCAACAACGTCACAGTTCAGGATTACAACGCAACTCTCTCAACCAACGCTGGCCAGCTCGCCAAAGATGCCGCCACCATCGCCAATATTCGCTTGATGGATCCCAATGTTCTCTCTGCCACATTCCGTCAGCTCCAACAGATCAAGCCGTACTACACCTTCCCAGAATCTCTTGATATCGATCGTTACTCAGTCAATGGCGTATCGCGCGATGCAGTTGTTGCAGTACGCGAACTCAATATCGCAGGAAACCCCAGCCGAAATTGGATCAATGATCACCTGGTCTATACCCATGGATTTGGTTTTGTTGCTGCCTATGGCAATGCAGTCGATGCTGATGGAAAGCCAAACTTCTTAGTGGGCAACCTGCCACCTACAAAGGGACTTGGCGATTTCGAACCACGCGTCTACTTCGGGGAAAATGTTCCTGATTATTCAATCATCGGCGGTAAGAAGACCAACTCTCCCGTTGAATTTGATTATCCCGATGACACATCATCGAATGGACAGAAGAACTACACATATACCGGCACCGGTGGAGTTCCAGTAGGCAGCACTTTAAATAAGGTGATCTTTGCTCTGAAATATGGAGAGCAACGCATTCTTCTTTCCAACCTCATCAATGCCGATTCCAAGATTCTCTATAACCGTTCACCTCGCGAACGCGTTGCCAAGGTAGCTCCATGGCTTACTCTCGATGGAGATCCATACCCAGCAGTTGTCGATGGCAAAATCACATGGATCATCGATGGCTATACAACAAGTGCTGGATATCCATATTCACGTTCTACCTCGCTGGCAACTGCAACAACAGATGCACTTACTGCGAATTCGACTTCGATTACAGCTCAATCAAATCAAACTGTGAATTACATTCGTAATTCTGTAAAAGCTACCGTCGATGCTTATGACGGCACCGTGACTTTGTATCAGTGGGACACCACAGACCCTGTGTTGAAGACGTGGATGAAAGCCTTCCCTAATACGGTTAAGGCAAAGAGCGCGATCTCCAAGGGGCTGCTTGCACATATTCGCTACCCAGAAGATATGTTCCGAGTGCAGCGCGATATCTTGAGTGCGTATCACGTCAAGACTGCCGCAGCTTTCTACGGCGGACAAGATTTCTGGCGCGTACCTCGCGATCCATCAACCTTCGGAGCTAATGCAAGTGCTCAACCTCCGTATTACTTGACTCTACAAATGCCAGGTGCAGCAACTCCAACGTTCTCACTGACAACTCCATTTGTACCTCGTGGTGGCCGTGAAAACCTTTCAGCATTTGCATCAGTTAACTCCAATGCTGGCGCCGATTACGGAAAGATCACTGTGCTCCAACTTCCGCGTAGTACAAATATTGCGGGTCCTTCACAGGTTGCCTCTAACTTCGAAGCAAAACCTGATGTAGCTAATGCCTTGTCATTGTTACGCCAAGGTGGCTCTGATGTTGTTCTCGGAAATCTATTGACTCTGCCAGTTGGTAACGGACTTCTCTATGTACAACCTGTCTATGTAAAAGCGACGGGAAATGCATCGGCATATCCACTCTTACAGAAGGTACTTGTCTCCTTCGGTGATGTCATCGGATTTGATAGCTCTGTAAAGGGTGCACTTGATCAAGTATTCGGCGGCAACTCCGGAACGACATCTAATTCAACTGTTACTGCAACAACTAGCAATAGTTCTGCAGACTTAACGACTGCACTACAAAGTGCAAAGCAAGCAATTGCAGATGGACAAGCAGCACTTGCAAAGGGCGATTTTGCAGCATATGGACGCGCACAAGATCGACTTAAGTCAGCAATTGCCGCAGCACTTGCTGCACAAGCACGTAAGTAAATATGTAGGTACATCACCGATTTGGTGATGCGCACTTATCTCGCTTACACTTGCACTTCCGACGCGGGGTGGAGCAGCTCGGTAGCTCGCTGGGCTCATAACCCAGAGGTCGT
>JBAXLF010000019.1:0-19051 GCA_037134955.1 Actinomycetota bacterium
AATTGAATCATTAGTACCCCAAGTAAGCAGCGCGCACTGCTGGGTCGGCGATGAGTTCTGCGGCGCTTCCGGTTGCGGCAACGCTTCCGAGATTGAGAACTACTGCGGTATCTGCGATTTTCAAGGCGCCCATTGCGTTCTGCTCTACAAGAACGACTGTGAGTCCCATCGAATCTACGATGCTGCGAATAGTCTGGAAAATTTGTTCAATCACAAGTGGTGCAAGCCCTAACGATGGTTCATCTAATAAGAGCAGCTCTGGCTTTGACATCAATGCGCGACCAATGGCGAGCATCTGACGTTCGCCTCCTGAAAGAGTGTCTGCTCGTTGCGAAAGTCTCTCGCCCAGGCGAGGAAAGAGTGCGATTGCTTGGCTCTTTGATTCTGTAGCTTCTCGTTTATTGCGACGCCACAGAGCGCCGAGATCAAGATTTTCTTCCACAGTTAATTCGGCAACAACAGATTTGCCCTCAGAGACATGTGAAACACCTTTGCGCACATGTGCTTCGGGTTTGCCGTGCAAGAGATTGTGGCTACTCCATTCGGCGCTACCTGCAGTTGCGCTATTGAGGCCCGATAGAGCGCGAAGCAGCGTTGATTTCCCAGCACCGTTTGCGCCGATGACTGCAGAGAGCTTCCCTTTCTCAACTGTGAATGAGACGTCATTAATGGCGCGGATTGCGCCGTGATCGACGGTGAGACCTTTGACTATGAGGCTCATCTAAACCTGCGTTCCAAGATAGGCGGCAATCACGGCAGGATCTTTGCGCACAACTTCTGCAGTGCCGCTTGAGATAACTTCACCAAAGTTGAGCACATAGAGTCGATCACAGACAGACATCACGACATCCATATGGTGTTCGACAATCAAGACTGACATCTTTGCGGTGAGATTACGGATTAGGCCATTCATCCACTCGATATCTTGCGGACCCAATCCACCAGCAGGTTCATCAAGCATCAAGACTTCTGGTTCACTTACAAGTGCACGAGCAATTGAAACCCGCTTGGTATCTGGATAGGAGAGAGTATTTGCGCGGCGGTTAGCGAGAGCTCCGGCATAGACTCGCTCGAGCGCACTCATGGCACGTTCTGCCAATTCTTTCTCATCGCGTGTATTGCGTCCGAAGGATGCTGAAATTAATCCAGTTGTGGCAAAACGTTGCGCGCCAATCATGACATTCTCTAAGACTGTTAAATCTGGAAAGAGTCCGACGCCTTGCAAGGTGCGGGCGATGCCGAGTTTCGCTAATTCATCAGTCCGTGGCCAAGCTTGTTCTTTGCCAGCAAATGAAAAGGTTCCAGAGTCTGGTGTCACTAAACCGCAGATTGCATTGAAGAGAGTTGTCTTGCCAGCGCCATTGGGGCCAATAACTCCAACTACTTCATGGCTATTGAGTTGGAGATGAACATCATGAAGTGCCCGAAGTCCGCCGAAGGAGACTGATACTCCGCGAGCTTCTAGAAGAAAAGTATTAGTAGACATGGGCAGAGTAGATTCTAGGCACACGCGGTCCGATTCGTGTGACTATCTCATAATTAATTGAACCTGATGCAGCGCCCCAATCATCTGCGGTGTACTCACCATGCGAACCATTTCCAAAGACAACTACCCAATCCCCTGATTGCAGCTTTGACGTTGGACCAAGGTCTACAACGAATTGATCCATGGAAACTCGTCCGATGATGGGAGATTTTCCATTCACTGACCAGATGCCAGCTTCATGTGCAATGCGTGGAATTCCATCTGCATATCCCATTGCAACAACTCCGAGTTTGGTATCGCGCGATGTGCTCTCTGTTGCACCATATCCAACAGGAGAATGGGCAGGTACAGCTTTTACAAGATAGAGCGAAGCACGCAGTTGCATTGCTGGGCGAAGTCCCAGCGATTGCGAATTACCTAAAGTTTTCACATCAGGTGAAAGTCCATACATGGCGATTCCCGTCCTAACCATGTCAAAGGCAGCTGCCTGATCTTTCAAGGTTGCAGCTGAGTTTGAGAGATGGCGGATCACGTTGGTAAATCCAAGAGAGTGAAGATGTGCAACAACCTGATTGAATCGATTGAGTTGATCAATATTCTGCTGTTCCTCAGGTTCGTCAGCGCGAGCAAAGTGAGAGAAGACTCCCACTACTTCTACATTCGCTAGGTGGTCGGCAGTTAATTGATCCCACTCTTGCAGAAACCCACCGCGGGTCATTCCAGTATCGACTTCGAGATGTACCTTGGCTTTCTTGCCAGCTGATGCAGTAGAAATTTCTTGCAGCGCCTTTAGCGATGCTGCTGCTAATTCAATATCTAATTCGATGGCCCGCTTGAAATCTGATCCGGGCTGAACTAACCAGGCGAGTATGGGAGCAGTGATTCCTGCTTCGCGCAGAGTGATCGCTTCTTCCAAGAGCGCAACCCCTAAGTAATCTGCACCTGCAGATAGAGCTGCCTTTGCCACCGGAACAAGTCCATGGCCGTAAGCATCTGCCTTAACAACGGCAAGGAGTTTGGTTCCAGCAGTCTTCTTCAGAAGCTCAACATTGTGCTTGATGGCGCTGAGATCAACGATTGCTTCTGCTCTCATCGTTCAACCACCACCATTGCAGATGCGATTCCTGCATCATGTGACAAAGAAAGATGCACTTGTGCACCATCTACTAAATCCGCGATTTCACCGCGAAAGAGGAATTCTGGTTTTCCATTCGGTTGGTTAATGATTTCAGCATCATGCCACTGCAATCCATGTGCCGGGCTAAGCGCTTTGTAGAGCGCTTCTTTGGCGGCAAAGCGCGCGGCGAGAGATTGTCCGGTATGGGTGCGCTCTGATTCGGTAAAGAGTTTCTCGCCCAGACCAGGTGTGCGTTCGAGGGATTCGAGGAATCGCGCAATATCAACGACATCGATGCCGATTCCATCAATCATGGATGGAAGTCTATAAGGCGTTAGTGGAGTTGGCTATCAGATGGAAAGAATCGATCGATTGCAATGATGAGAACTAAGAGCGCCGAACCCAAAAGTAGGCCACCGAATAGGTCAGAGAACCAATGTGTATTGCGGATAAGTGAGACTGTGCAGACGGTAAGTGCGAGTACGCAGACCGCTGCGCTTGCTAGTCGACCGCCATATCTATTGATGTGTGCATATCGATAGATTAGATACGCAATGATTCCCCAAATAAGAATTGCATTCGATGCATGCCCGCTGGGATATGACATTCCACCTGCATGCAAGATATCGAGACCCAAACGTGGTTTGGTGCGACCAAGTGCATATTTAAACGCACCGACCACCACATTTAAGGCAATGAACGCTAAGAAACCTAAATTAACGGGGCGCCATGTCTTGAAGCGAATCGCAATATAGAGCCCCACGATAATGAGAGATATTCCAGAAACACTTCGAAGTCCTAAATCATCAAGTCGGCGAATAATGAAATATGAGAATCCGTGAAAATGTGGATGGTGCAGGTTATTGAGATGACGATCGATGCGCACCAGAAAGCCATCGGTGAGAACGATGTAGGTTGTAAAAAGGTATCCCGCAAAGAGCCAAGCAGACCAGTTAAGAGCACGACGCATCTGTGCTTTGCGTGGATCGGTGATTGTGCTCATTCTTATTCGACTGTGACAGATTTTGCGAGGTTTCGTGGTTGATCAACATCAGTTCCACGAGCCACTGCAATTTCGTAGGCAAAGACCTGTAGCGGCACTGTGGCAAGAACAGGTTGAAAGAGTGGAGATGCAACAGGGATACGGATGATGTGTTCGGCGCCGATTACCTCAGCGCCTTCAGGTGCGATAACAATAACGCGCGCACCACGAGCCTTGACCTCTTGAATATTACTGAGCATCTTCTCATCGAGCTGGTGTTCATCCGCTGTTGGAAGAATTGCAATCACTGCAGTTCCTTCTTCAATAAGTGCAATGGGGCCGTGCTTGAGTTCTCCCCCAGCAAATCCTTCTGCGTGAATATAGGCGAGCTCTTTTAATTTCAGTGCGCCTTCAAGAGCTACTGGATACTCAATGCCCCGACCTAAGAAGAGCACAGTGTTGTTCTTAACGAATTTACGAGTGAGTTCGCGAAGTGGTTCGATAGTTTCGAGAATCTGTTCCACTTTTCCTGGGAGCTCGAGCATCTCGTGATAAAGATCTTTAACTTGCGAATCAGATAACGTGCCGCGTACCTGAGCTAATTTCAGTCCAATTAAATAGACAGCAACTATCTGGGTGAGAAATGCCTTGGTAGAAGCAACTGCAATCTCAGGGCCAGCATGGGTGTAGAGAACCGCATCAGATTCGCGCGGAATAGTTGAAGAGTTGGTATTGCAGACAGATAATACGCGTGCACCATTTGCTTTGGCGTGGCGTACTGCCATCAAGAGATCCATCGTTTCGCCGGATTGCGAGATTGCTACAACGAGTGAGTCTTTATCGACGATGGGGTCGCGATAACGGTATTCCGATGCAATCTCGACATCGACTGGAATCTTCGCCCACTTTTCGATTGCATACTTAGCAACCATGCCGGCGTGATAGGCGGTGCCACATGCAATGACAGAGATACGCTTAATCTTCTTGATCTCATCTTCGCTCATATGTAGTTCGTCGAGCAGAATCTGGTTGTTATCGCTCAGGCGCCCGATCAAGGTATCCGCGATTGCTTTGGGCTGATCAAATATCTCTTTCAACATAAAGTGAGCGAAGCCGCCCTTTTGCGCTGCTGCTGCATCCCAAGTAATTTCATACTCTTTGAGAGGCAGTCGCTTTCCATCGAGGTCGCAGATTGCGATTGCGTCAGGGTTGATGGTGACGACCTCATCTTGGCCAAGTTCGACAGCGCGCTTGGTGTAATCGATAAAGGCGGCAACATCGGATGCCAAGAAGTTTTCACCGTTACCAATACCTGCAACAAGTGGAGAGTTGCGACGTACTCCAACGATGGTCTGTGGGGCATCGGCGTGGATTGCAAGAAGAGTAAATGAACCGCGTAGGCGCTTTACTGCAGCACGCATTGCCGCAGTGAGATCGCCATTATGTTCTTTACGTAGATCTGACAGTAAGTGTGCGACTGATTCGGTATCGGTCTCGGATGTAAAGGTGTGGCCGCGCTTTTCTAGCTCAGTGCGTAGTTCAGCATAATTTTCGATAATGCCATTATGGATAACTGCGAGCTTGCCTTCATTATCAAGATGCGGATGCGCATTGCGATCAGTTGGTCCACCATGTGTTGCCCAACGTGTGTGACCGATTCCAGAGTGCACGGTTGGAAGGTTGGCAGGGAGTGCACCTTCGAGGTTGGCGAGCTTTCCGGCGCGCTTTTCTACAAAGAGTGAGTTACTTGTTCCGAGTGCGATTCCTGCTGAGTCATATCCACGATATTCAAGGCGTCGTAGGCCTTCGACAATCGGGGTAAGGGCAGATTGTGGACCTGTGTAACCCACGATTCCGCACACGAATTAATTCCCCAGTTCTGCCTTAACGGTTGCAGCAAGTGATGCTGCGATTTCTTGTGCAAGGTTATCACTCGCGGCTTCGACCATGACTCTAATGAGTGGTTCGGTTCCAGATGCGCGTAATAAAACGCGCCCTGCTTCGCCCAGAGTTGCTTCCGCCTTTGCAACCGCTGCATTAACTGCCTGAGAAGTAGCGAGCTTCTCTTTCGCAACATTAGGAACATTAATCAAAACTTGAGGAAAGCGCTGCATAGCTGAAGCAAGGTCTGCAAGTGACTTCTTGGTACGCACTACCTCTTGCGCAAGTTGGAGAGCAGTCAGGATGCCATCACCAGTATTAGCGAACTCGCGCATAATCAAGTGGCCAGATTGTTCGCCACCTAATGAGAAATCTCCCTCGAGCATCTTCTCAAGTACATAGCGATCGCCTACCGCTGTTGTGATGACATTGATACCGGATTCTTTCATTGCCTGTATAAACCCGAGGTTGCTCATCACCGTTCCAACAATGGTGTTCGACTTTAAGGCGCCACGTTCTTTAAATCCGCGAGCCAGGATCGTCATGATGGCATCGCCATCAATGACGTTACCTTGCGCATCTACTGCAAGACAGCGGTCTGCATCGCCATCATGAGCGATACCAAAATCCGCACCCTCTTTAACTACCCGGGCTCGTAAATCCTCTAGATGAGTCGAGCCACATTTGTCGTTGATATTCCAACCATCTGGAGAGTGATGGATTGCAACGACTTTTGCTCCTGCCTTCTCATAAGCCTGTGGGCCAACAAGTGATGCTGCTCCATTGGCGCAATCCACCACAATCTTGAGCCCCTTGAGAGGAGTTGAAACTGAGGCAAGTAAGTGATCGAGGTAGCGAGCGCTAGCGCTTTCGTCAAAGGAAATGCGGCCAACGTCGCGACCTGTAGGTCTTGTCCATGGCTCGCCCATGCGCTTCTCAATCGCTGCCTCGATTGCATCATCGAGTTTGCCACCACCGCGTGAGAATAATTTGATTCCATTATCAGGCATGGGATTGTGGGATGCAGAGATCATGACGCCAAGATCTGCACCAGTTTCGGCAACGAGAAAAGCGATTGCTGGAGTTGGTAGTACACCTACGCGATAGACATCAACGCCTGCACTGGCTAAACCTGCAGCAACTGCTGCCTCTAAGAATTCTCCGGATGCGCGTGAATCTTGACCAACGATTGCGCGCGGACGTTTGCCTTGGTTTGATTGCGATTCAACGAGAATATGAGCTGCAGCTACTGCAACATCGACTGCGATTTCAGCTGTGAGATTTTCGCTATTCGCTAAAGCACGAATCCCGTCTGTTCCAAAGAGAGCCAACTGAACTCCTTTGCAACAAACGGGATATCGAGAGAAAAAGAATTAACGCTTTGAGTACTGTGAACGCTTACGCGCCTTCTTCAGACCGTACTTCTTACGTTCGATAACGCGTGCATCGCGCTTAAGGAAGCCAGCCTTCTTCAGTGCTGGACGGTTTGCCTCTGTGTCGATCTCGTTGAGTGAACGAGCAACGCCGAGACGCAGTGCGCCAGCCTGACCTGAAACTCCACCACCGTTAATGCGTGCAAATACATCGTATGTATTTTCAGCGCCTACTGTGCGGAATGGCTCTGAGACGAGCTGCTGGTGAACCTTATTTGGGAAATATGCTTCGAGTGACTTGCCGTTAACAACCCAGCGACCTGTACCCGGTACGAGGCGAACGCGCGCAACTGCTTCCTTGCGGCGACCTGTACCAGCACCTGGTGCTGTGATTGCCTTGCGGTTAGTTGCTGCTGCTGGAGTTGATGAAGAGTAAGAAGTAGGTGTCTCTGTCTCGTCGATCTCGTTGAAAGTTGTATCTGACATATCTGTTTCTTATCCCTTACTTCGCTACTTGAGACACTTGTGTGAATACATATGGAATTGGTGACTGTGCACCATGTGGATGCTCTGGACCTGCGTAGACCTTGAGCTTTGATGCAACCTGCGCGCCGAGACGGTTCTTAGGAAGCATTCCCTTGATCGCCTTCTCAACAGCGCGTGTTGGGTGCTTCTCGATGAGCTCGCCGTAAACGGTAGATGTAAGACCACCTGGGAAACCTGAGTGGTGATGTGCAAACTTTGTTGTTGCCTTAGTTCCAGAGAGCGCAATCTTCTCTGCATTGATGATGACTACGAAGTCACCCATATCCATGTGCGGAGCGAATGTTGCCTTGTGCTTTCCACGAAGAAGAACAGCAGCATGTGTTGCAAGACGACCGAGCACAACATCTTGTGCATCGATGACGTGCCACTTACGGACGACGTCTCCTGCCTTAGGGCTATATGTACGCATGCTTTATTACCTTCTTCTTTTTCAGTTGAGCTAAGGGACTTACTTTTCGCGCCGCGCTGGCGCAGGGGTGCTACTTTACCCGCCCTGCTAGGCCCGAGCCAAATCGGCTAATGAGGGGAAAATAGCCCTTACCCACGCTTAGAAACAGTGACTTTCGCCCGTTCTAGGAGCTGATCATCGCTTGGATAATCGACTTGATAGAGAGTCAATCCGCGGGCTGGAAATACCAATGAATCTGAGACTCGCTCCTTATTGGCCAATAACTCTGACATCCAACGTGGATCTTTTCGGCCATCAGCGACGCAGACAACTGCGCCCACAAGGTTGCGCACCATGGAATAACAGAATGCATCGGCAACCACATCGGCCACGAGTAGACCTTCATCAGTGCGCTTCCACTCATATTTTTCTAGTGAGCGAATGGTCGTGCTTCCCTCACGGTATTTACAGAAGGCGGCAAAGTCATGATGGCCAATTACTAACTGGCTCGCTTCATTCATACGATCAACATCGAGTGGGCGATACCACGAAGCGACATCGTGGCGCGAAAGTGGCGGAATGACATCGTTATTGTCGATGAGTTTGTAGACATAGTGGCGACGTAGCGCAGAGAAGCGAGCATGGAATCCCTCGGGTGCATCGGTAATAGCCATGATGCGCACATCTTCATCGAGAATTCGATTGAGTTTGTAGCGGAAATCCTTGTAGTTGAGTTCTCCCGCAAAGATGACATCTGGAACATCAACGTGAATTACCTGGCCGGTTGCATGCACTCCAGCATCGGTTCGACCGGCGACAATTGATTCTGTATCGACGCGCGAGATACGCGAGATTGCTTCTTCTACAAGATCCTGAATTGTGCGACGGTCTGGTTGCGCTCCCCAACCATAAAAGTTGGTGCCGTCATAGGCGATATCTATCCGTAAACGACGAAACCCACTCTCAGGAAAGAGAGTGGGCTGCGCCATTGTAAAAGTAAGTCAGATTACTTATCTGTTACGAGTTCGATCACTGCCATAGGAGCGTTATCGCCCTTACGTGGACCGATCTTTGTAATACGTGTATATCCACCTTCGCGGTTAGCAAAGGTTGGTGCAATCACTGTAAAGAGTTGGTGAACAACGCTCTTATTAGCGATGCGCGCCATAACTTCACGACGAGCTGGTAGATCGCCCTTCTTACCGAAGGTGATTAACTTTTCAGCAAGTGGACGAAGACGCTTCGCCTTTGCTTCTGTAGTTGTGATCTTTCCGTGCTCGAACAACTGCTCAGCAAGAGTACGAAGAATCAAGCGCTCGTGTGATGGGCCTGAACCCAAACGTGGGCCTTTAGTTGGCTTTGGCATTGTCTTCTCCCTTATGCCTGATCTGCGTCAGCGAAGTCTTCATCTGACACGTTGTAGTTCTGGTGTTGTGATGGATCGAAACCTGCTGGACTGTCCTTGAGAGACATTCCCATTGATACAAGCTTCGCCTTGATCTCGTCGATTGACTTTGATCCAAAGTTACGGATATCGAGTAGGTCAGCCTCTGAACGGTTGACGAGTTCGCCAACTGTGTGGATGCCTTCACGCTTCAAGCAGTTATATGAACGAACTGTGAGATCGAGATCTTCGATTGGAAGAGCAAGATCTGCAGCAAGAGCCGCATCCATAACAGATGGCCCCATCTCGATACCTTCAGCATCAAGATTGAGTTCGCGCGCAAGACCGAAGAGCTCTACAAGTGTCTTTCCAGCTGATGCAACTGCATCGCGTGGCTTCATTGATGGCTTTGTCTCGACATCAACAACTAGGCGATCGAAGTCTGTGCGCTGTTCAACGCGAGTTGCTTCGACCTTGTAGGTAACCTTCAAAACTGGTGAATAGATTGAGTCAACAGGAATGCGACCGATCTCTGCTCCAGCTTGCTTGTTCTGAACTGCTGTGACGTATCCACGACCACGCTCGACGGTAAGTTCGATTTCGAGGTTTGCCTTGCCGTTCAGAGTTGCGATGTGGAGTTCAGGGTTGTGAACTTCTACGCCACTTGGGACAGCAATATCAGCACCTGTAACAGCGCCGGCACCTGACTTGCGGATGTAGATAACTGAAGGCTCATCGTTATCGCTTGAAAGAACGAGGTTCTTGATGTTCAAGACGATATCTGTGAGGTCTTCCTTTACACCTTCAAGAGTTGTGAACTCGTGGAGAGCTCCAGCAACGCGGATGCTTGTCACTGCTGCACCTGGAATAGATGAGAGCAAGGTACGGCGCATTGAGTTGCCGAGTGTGTAGCCGAAACCTGGCTCAAGCGGTTCGATGATGAAACGTGAGCGGTTCTCGGAAATTACTTCTTCGCTAAGCGTTGGGCGTTGTGCAATTAGCACTTGTGCTCCTCTTTCTTCTCGCGGAAATCCACTATTTGATTTCCTCTAGGGGGTAAGAAAACGATTACTTGCTGTAGAGCTCAACGATGAGCTGTTCTTGAACCTGTGTATCGATCACTGATCGAGCAGGTACGCCATGGATGATGATGCGCATCTGTGCTGCAACAACTTCCATCCACGCTGGAACAGACTTCTCACCGAACTCTGCGCTTGCGACGATAAATGGTGTGAGGTCGTGTGACTTTGGAAGAACATCGATGATGTCCATCGGAGTGACACGGTATGAAGGAATGTTTACCTTCTTACCATTTACAAGGAAGTGACCGTGGCGAACCATCTGGCGCGCCATGTCACGTGACTTTGCAAAGCCTGCGCGGAATACGACGTTATCGAGACGTGTCTCAAGGAGAATAAGAAGGTTTTCACCAGTCTTGCCCTGCTTGCGGTTTGCCTCTTCGTAGTAACCACGGAACTGCTTTTCGAGAACACCGTAGATACGTGCGCACTTCTGCTTCTCACGCATCTGCAATAGGTATTCAGATTCCTTGGAACGGCCGCGGCCGTGCTGTCCTGGTGGATAAGGACGTGATTCGATCGGACACTTTGGTCCATCGCACTTTGAGCCCTTAAGGAAGAGCTTTACTTTTTCGCGACGGCAACGCTTGCAGTCTGCTCCGGTATAACGAGCCATTTATTCTCTTCCTTCCTTAAACTCGACGAGGTTTCGGTGGGCGGCAGCCATTGTGTGGGGCTGGAGTTGTATCTGAGATAGCTCCAACTTCTAGGCCTGCTGCTTGCAATGAACGGATTGCAGTTTCGCGTCCGGAACCAGGTCCCTTTACGAATACATCTACCTTCTTGAGGCCGTGCTCCTGTGCGCGACGAGCTGCTGCTTCTGCGGCTAGCTGTGCTGCGAATGGAGTCGACTTACGTGAGCCCTTGAAACCTACTTGGCCAGATGATGCCCAAGAGATAACAGCGCCAGTTGGATCTGTAATAGAGATGATTGTGTTGTTGAAGGTCGACTTGATGAAAGCCTTACCTACTGCAACGTTCTTCTTCTCTTTCTTACGAAGCTTTACTTTGCCCTTTGCAGGTGCAGCAGTCTTTGATTTAGGAGTGGCCATTACTTAGTCACCTTCTTCTTACCGGCAATTGCCTTACGTGGACCCTTACGAGTACGAGCGTTTGTATGTGTGCGCTGACCACGTACAGGAAGTCCCTTGCGGTGACGAATACCTTGGTAGCTCTGGATTTCAACTTTACGACGGATATCGCCTGCGATTTCGCGGCGGAGATCACCTTCGATTTTGTAGTTAGCTTCGATGTATTCACGAAGCTGAGCAAGTTCTGACTCTTGCAAATCTTTAACGCGGGTATCTGGAGAAATTCCAGTTGCCTTAAGCGTTTCGTGGGAACGGGTAAGACCCATTCCGAAAATATAGGTGAGTGCAATCTCAACACGCTTTTCGCGTGGAAGATCGACACCGACTAGACGTGCCATGTAATCAACCATTCTGTATCCGGAGGTCCTCCGCAATGCTCCTCAACCCATTTCGGTCAGATGACTTTTGTCATTGACACGAATTTGCGTTGAGCCTCGGCCTACCGGTCCGGGGGTCTTAACTATCTCTAGTTAAGTCGCATCACGCGTACTTACTTTTGTCTCGGAGTTACCCTTGACGCTGCTTGTGACGAAGATTTTCGCAGATCACCATTACGCGACCTTTGCGACGAATGACTTTGCACTTGTCGCAAATCTTCTTCACGCTTGGATTAACCTTCACGCGATATTCCTTTTCTTTGTGGCGAATTAATTACTTGTAACGGTAAATAATTCGACCCTTTGTAAGGTCATATGGACTTAGCTCTACGATCACACGGTCAGCAGGCAGAATACGAATGTAGTTCTTTCGCATCTTTCCACTGATATGTGCCAAGACCTTATGTCCATTTGTTAGTTCAACACGAAACATTGCGTTGGGTAGCGCCTCAGCAACAGTGCCTTCGATTTCGATCGCACCATCTTTACTTGCCAAGGATCAATACCTTCTTCTCTTTTTTCATATGAACGAAGGGCGATTCTATTGGAGGCGTGCTTATAAGGGAAATCGTGTCCGAACCGACTGATTGACCCCGCGTGTCCGAGGTTCCAGCCCAACTTGTGAGGGCGGTCATGCGTGGGATTGAAGCCTTTATTGCAAAAGGTCAGAAATTTCGACCCCGAAGCGGGCAAGTTCGGCCTTCCCGCCATCGATCGCGGTCAGGACAAAGGGCTTTCCATCAGGGCAGATCACATAGGAATTCTCGAAGTGTGCGCCCCGCGACTTATCAGTTGAGACGACTGTCCAATCATCGCCAAGGACTTTGGTCTTTGCGCTTCCGCGGGTAATCATCGGTTCGATGGCAAGTGCCAATCCAGGAACGATTTCTGGACCGTTACCAGCCTTTCCGAAGTTGAGAACATGTGGTTCTTGATGCATCTCAGTACCAATTCCGTGGCCACCGTATTCCTGCAAGATTCCATACTTACCTTGGGAGTTGATATAGCTTTCAATTGCATGCCCGATATCAGAAAGTCGTCCACCATTCTTACCTGCAGCGATTCCGACCCACATCGATTCTTCGCAGACATCCATCAAAGTTTGATCTGCTGGATCAACGCTACCGATGCCGATTGAGAACGCTGCATCACCATGCCAACCATCAATAATTGCGCCACAATCAATTGAGACAACATCGCCCTCATTGATAATGCGTGGCCCAGGAATGCCATGAACAATCTCATCATTGATAGATACGCAGATAGTCTTGGGGTAACCGTGATATCCGAGGAAATTTGAGGTTCCTCCCCCGCGCTTAATGTTGGCTGCGGCAATTGCATCGAGAGCATCGGTAGTCATGCCGGCCTTTATGTTCTCGCGTAATACCTGAAGCGTCTCTCCAACCAGAAGTCCGGCACGGCGCATCACCTTGAGTTGATCAAGGTTTTTAATCTGGATTGCCATTGGTAGCTGCTAGCCGCGGACGTTACTTAAGGCAGTGATTGAGTGCTCTGTAATTTCTGCGACTTCACCCACTGCTGAAATTGTGATGAGTAAACCTGCGTTGCGATAGAAATCAACGATGGGCGCTGTCTGCTCTTCATATACCGAGAGACGCTTAGCGATAACTTCTTCCTTATCGTCCTCGCGTTGATAGAGCTGACCACCGCATGATGCGCATTGCGCTAACTCCGGAGAAGCTGGAGCACCACACTCTTTACATGTACGACGCGAGGATAGACGCTTGATAATAATTTCATTGTCGATAGCTAGCTCTAGCACTGCATCGAGCGGAATATTCTTCTCGGCTAAATATGTACGAAGCACTTCTGCCTGCACGGTATTGCGCGGAAATCCATCGAGTAAGAAGCCATTGGCTGTGTCATCGTGGGTCAGGCGATCCTTGACCATCTCATTGGTGACTTCATCTGGAACTAATTGGCCAGAGTCCATGTAACCCTTTGCCTGTAGACCAAGCGGCGTACTTGCTTTGAGATTGGCGCGGAAGATATCGCCGGTAGAGATATGCGGAATTGAATAATGCGCCGCTAGGAATTGAGCTTGCGTTCCCTTGCCAGCACCTGGTGGACCTACCAGGACTAAACGCATTACTTCAAGAAACCTTCATATGAACGTTGCTGCAACTGGCTCTCGATCTGCTTAGCAGTATCAAGACCTACACCGACAACGATCAAGATCGCAGTTCCACCAAATGGGAAGTTCTGAGATGCACCAAAGACGATGAGAGCAAGGATTGGAATAATTGCAACGAGTGCAAGGTAGAGAGATCCGGGCGCTGTGATACGTGAAAGTACATATTGAAGATATTCAGAAGTTGGACGGCCGGCACGAATACCAGGGATAAATCCGCCGTACTTCTTCATATTATCGGCAACTTCATCTGGGTTAAATGTGATTGCCACATAGAAGTAGGTAAAGAAGATAATCAAGGTTGCGTAGGCGAAGATATAAATTGGGTGATCGCCCTTTACCAAGTTACGTGAAACCCAGACAGCCCAGGCAGCCTGACTATTGGTGAAGTTCACAATCAAAGATGGAATATAGAGAAGTGATGAGGCGAAGATAACCGGGATAACTCCAGCCTGGTTTACCTTAATTGGAATATAGGTAGATGTTCCACCATATGACTGGCGGCCAACCATGCGCTTTGCATACTGCACTGGAATACGACGTTGCGCCTGCTCGACGAATACGACTGCGGCAACAACCAGGATTCCGACTGCGCAGACAAAGAGGAATGCGAACAAGCCCTTTTGCAATTTGATAGACCAGAGCTGGCCAGGGAAACCTGCCGCGATAGATGTAAAGATCAAGATAGACATACCGTTACCGACGCCGCGATCTGTAATGAGTTCGCCGAGCCACATGATTACTGAAGTTCCGGCTGTCATCACGATAACCATCGTCAAGATACGGCTCCATGATGCATCAGGGATGATCGGTGTAGAACATCCTGAAATCAAACGGCCTGGAGTACGTGCAACTGCGATCAATCCTGTTGATTGCAAGATTGCTAAACCAATTGTTAAGTAACGTGTGTACTGAGTCAGTGTTGCTGTACCTGACTGGCCCTCATTCTTCAGCGCTTCAAAACGTGGGATAACCACGGTGAGCAGCTGAATAATGATTGAGCTGGTGATGTACGGCATGATGCCGAGCGCAAATACAGATAGGTGAAGAAGTGCTCCACCAGAGAACAAGTTGATGAGACCGAAGAGTCCACCACTTTGTGCCTGGGCAAGACAGCTCTTTACCGCTGTATAGGAAACACCTGGTGTTGGGATAACTGAACCAAAGCGGAACAAGGCCATGATTGAGAGAGTGAAGAAGATTTTCTTACGAAGTTCTGGCGTCTTAAAGGCCATTCCAAATGCTGAAAGCATCAATCTTCTCCCTCTACCTCAATAATGTTATGAACTAGTTTTTACAGTGTTGCTGTTGATCCACCAGCTGCAGAGATCTTTTCGACTGCTGAAGCTGAGAATGCATGTGCTGTAACTGAAACCTTGACTGCAATATCGCCATTTCCAAGAACCTTTACAGGTAATGAATCGCGAACTGCACCCTTTGCAATGAGATCAGCAACAGTGACATCGCCACCCTTTGGAAAGAGTGCGTTGATTGTTGAGACATTCACTGCCTGGTATTCAATGCGTGCTGGGTTCTTAAAACCACGAAGCTTAGGCAAGCGCATTACGAGTGGAAGCTGACCACCTTCGAAACCAGGGCGAACCGTGTTACGAGCGTGAGTACCTTTTCCACCGCGACCTGCGGTCTTACCCTTTGATGCTTCACCGCGACCCTTACGAGTCTTAGCTTTCTTAGCACCTGGAGCTGGACGAAGATGATGAAGTTTGAGTGTCATCTTTATTCGACCTCCTCTACCTTGATCAAGTGGCGTGCAGCTACTGCCATGCCACGAATTTCTGGACGATCTTCCTTTACGACAACATCGTTGATGCGCTTGAGTCCGAGTGAACGAACGGTGTTGCGAATCTCTGGCTTGTTGCCGACGGTTGACTTAACCTGAGTAATTTTCAAACGTGGCATTAGGCACCAACTGTCATCTGTGAAGCGCGGATAATTGCTGCAGGTGCTACATCTTCGAGCGGACGACCGCGACGAGTTGCAATCTGTGCAGGTGACTCGAGCATCTTTAGTGCAGCAACGGTTGCATGAACCATGTTGATTGCATTAGAAGAACCGAGAGACTTAGTAAGAACATCCTTTACGCCAGCACACTCGAGTACGGCACGAACAGGACCACCAGCGATAACTCCGGTACCTGGACTTGCTGGGCGTAGAAGAACTACGCCAGCTGCTGTCTCGCCCTGAACTGGGTGAGGAATTGTTCCTTGAACGCGTGGGACTGTGAAGAATGACTTTTTAGCTTCTTCAACTGCCTTAGCAATAGCTTGTGGAACTTCCTTAGACTTTCCATAGCCAATACCGACAGTGCCGTTTTCATCGCCGACAACAACAAGTGCTGTGAATGAGAAACGACGTCCGCCCTTTACAACCTTTGATACGCGGTTAATGAAAACTACGCGCTCGGTGTATGGAGACTTCTCTTTTTCGCGATCATCACGGCGTTCGCGGCGTTCGCCACGTCCCTTGCCTGAATTACCTTGGTTAGAAGGTGCGCCTGTTGTTGACGCTGCATCGTTAGTTGGATTAACAGCCATTAGAACTCCAATCCGTTCTCTCGTGCAGAATCTGCAACTGCTGCGATACGACCGTGGTACTTATTACCAGCGCGGTCAAAGACAACTGTAGAAATTCCAGCTTTTTTCGCACGCTCAGCAATGAGTGCACCGATCTGCTTCGACTTATCTGTCTTATCGCCAGATGCCTTACGAAGATCTGCTTCCATTGTTGATGCGTAAGCAATTGTCTTGCTGGTTGAGTCATCAATCACCTGTACGAACAAGTGACGTGATGAACGTGAAACGACGAGGCGTGGACGTGATGGTGTACCTGCGATCTTCTTACGAAGACGGAAAGCACGACGAGCACGCGCGTTCTGCGCTGAGCCCTTGCGGACCTTAACTCCGATTGCCATTACTTCTTACCTGCCTTTCCTGCCTTGCGACGAATAACTTCGCCTTCAAGACGCAAGCCCTTGCCCTTGTAAGGATCTGCCTTGCGAAGCTTCTTGATCTTCGCTGCAGTTTCGCCAACGAGCTGCTTATCAATTCCGTTGATAATCAACTTGGTTGGTGACTCAACTTTGAAGGTGATTCCTTCTGGAGCTGGGAAGAGAATTGAGTGGCTGTAACCGAGCTGGAATTCAAGATCCTTGCCCTTTTCAGCAACACGGTAACCAACACCGACGATGTTGATTGTGAGTGAGTAACCAGTTGTTACGCCTTCGACCATATTTGCCACGAGTGAACGTGAAAGGCCGTGAAGTGAACGAGTTACGCGCTCTTCATTGGGACGAGCGATAGTGATAACACCATCTGCTTGTGAAACCTGGATAGGTGATGGAACTGCGATTGCGAGTGATCCCTTAGGACCCTTCACTGCAACGTTCTGACCAGTGATTGAAACTTCTACACCGCTTGGAACGGTAATAGGCATACGACCGATACGTGACATTAGATGGTTACCATACGTAAGCGAGAACTTCTCCGCCTACACCCTTCTTATTTGCCTGCTTATCAGTAAGTAGCCCTGATGATGTAGAGATGATTGCAACACCAAGTCCACCAAGAACTTTTGGAAGCGCAGTTGACTTTGCGTAAACGCGAAGTCCTGGCTTGCTAACGCGGCGAAGGCCAGCGATTGAACGCTCGCGATTTGTGCCGAATTTAAGGTCGAGGATAAGGCTCTTGCCTACTCCATTTGCATTTGCTTCAACGCGGTAATCTGCAATGAAACCCTCGTGCTTGAGGATATCTGCAATTCGTACCTTGACCGATGATGACGGCATTGAAACCGTGTCATGGTAGGCAGAGTTCGCGTTGCGCAGACGTGAAAGCATGTCCGCGATTGGATCTGTCATTGTCATACGTGGCCTATGGCCTTTCTCGAATCAGTATCCAAACAATTTGTTTGGACTTTTTTCGTTTGTAGTTATTACCAAGATGCCTTGCTGATGCCTGGAAGTTCGCCGCGGTGCGCCATTTCACGGAAGCAGATGCGACAAATTCCAAATTTTTGGTAGACAGAGTGCGGACGACCGCAACGCTGACAACGTGTGTAACCGCGAACCTTGAACTTTGGCTTGCGAGCAGCTTTAACCTTGAGTGATGTCTTAGCCATTCTTATGCCTCCTTGAAAGGAAAGCCGAGCGCCTTAAGAAGTGCGCGACCTTCGTCATCGGTCGATGCTGTTGTTACAACAGTGATATCCATACCGCGTGTGCGGTCGATCTTGTCTTGCTCGATCTCTGGGAATACAACCTGCTCGGTAAGACCGAAGGTGTAGTTGCCCTTTCCATCAAATTGCTTTGGTGAGAGACCGCGGAAGTCACGGATACGTGGAAGAGAGATTGAGAGAAGACGATCTGCGAACTCCCACATACGATCTCCACGAAGAGTTACGTGTGCACCAATTGGCATGTTCTCGCGGAGTTTGAACTGCGCGATTGACTTGCGTGACTTGGTGACCTGTGGCTTCTGGCCGGTGATGATCGCCAGATCCTTGATTGCGCCTTCGATCAACTTTGCATCACGAGCAGCTTCACCAACACCCATGTTGACGACAATCTTGACGAGTGTAGGAATCTGCATTGGATTCTTATATCCAAATTCGCTCTTCAACGTTGGTTGGATTTCGGCCTTGTAGCGAGCCTTGAGACGAACATCTGTAGCAGTGCTCATTAGATGTCCTTTCCTGTGCGACGTGAGATACGAACATTGGAGCCATCATCTGATGTACGAACGCCAAGACGTGTTGCCTTGCCTTCGCCATCTACGATCATGACATTTGAAATATGGATTGATGCTTCTTGTGTAATGATTCCGCCAACTTTGACGCCACGTTCAGTTGTTGATTCCTTGGTGTGGCGTTGAATGCGATTGACGCCTTCAACAGTTACGCGTGATCCATCTACATGAAGAACCTTGCCGGTTACGCCCTTGTTCTTGCCAGCGATAACCAAGACTTCATCATTCTTCTTAATCTTCGCCATGGTTAGAGCACCTCCGGAGCGAGTGAAATGATCTTCATAAACTTCTTGTCGCGGAGTTCGCGAGCAACTGGTCCGAAGATACGAGTTCCGCGTGGTTCGCCATCAGCCTTGAGGATGACAGCCGCGTTCTCGTCAAACTTGATGTAAGAACCGTCTGGACGACGACGTTCTTTAACTGTACGAACGA
>JBAXLF010000020.1:0-18591 GCA_037134955.1 Actinomycetota bacterium
TGATGAGCTTCGGGAAGATATGCCTGTAGAACAATTCCCGCTTTCATTTGCGCAAATTCATCTTCGTCGAGCACGCGCATAAAAGCAGCCACCGTCATAGGCAGATCGCGGTACTCCTCCATATCCAAATTGACGAATACACCATGTTGCTGCGCTTCGCGATAGAGAATCCGCATCTTCTCCGAGACGCGATCAATCGAACCATTGATATCAATAATGATGAGTTGCGCAACAATGGATGAAAGCTTCACTGAAATGTAATTGACCTCTGGGCGGCGCATCATCTCGAGAATTGATTGGAAACGAATCTCAGCTTCGTGATCTCCGAGTACTGCTTCACCTAAGACATTGATATTGAGCGCAATACCTTTATTACTTCGCTTCCCCATATGCTTTGAGAGTTTCTCGTTCTCAGATGCGAGAATCAAATCTTTTGAGAGTGCACGAACACGTTGGTGCACAGCTGCGACAACTGGCGCAGGTAGAACATGAGAGATGACTCCGATTGCATGGAGGCCGATTCCATTAAGCGGTCCAAATCCGACGATGCTCGCCTTCTTGGCAGCGCGGCGAAAGATTCGCGAGGAAGATTTCACTGATGAAATTCTCATTACTTCGTCAGTTAAAGTGATAGTTGCTTCAATGGCCTTGGGATCTTTAAAGAGACGCGCTACACGTTTGCGATTTGCTTTCTCGCGACGATCACGAAGCGCATCGGATTGCTTCATCAACTCTTTGGTCCGCGTAATTGCAGTCGACGCAAGCTTGTCTAAAGCAGCATCTGTCTCAAAGATTGCGGGCATTTCGCAAGGTTAGCAAGGGTTTTTCAGCTTTGCAGACCCTGTAAATGTGAGTTTAAAGTGCGTAAGATTCAGGTATGAATAATGAGAACGCTGAGGTCGCCACTCGCAAGTCAAAGAGAATTCACGACCAGGCACCTTCTGAACAGTTCTCGAACTTTATGAAAACCGGTTGGACTCCCACTGATCTAACCGATCTCGAGCCACTCGAGGTAGTGACCTACGCATATTCTCGTCGCCAAGTTCTCTCAGCCGCCTTCAAGGGAATCCGTCTTGTCTTTCCTGCAGGTAATTTCAAAGTCCGCGCAAATGACACTGATTACAACTACCGCCCAGATAGTGCCTACGTTTATTACAGCGGTGTGCAAGGTGCGGATTCAACAGCCGATGCTGTGCTTGTTCTCGAACCATCAGGTGATACACACATTACATATCTCTACATGAACCCACGCTCTACTCGCGACACCGATGCCTTCTATCGCGATGCAAAGTATGGCGAACTCTGGGTTGGTCGTCGCTTCACTCTTGCTGAAGCTAAAGCTCGCTACCAGATCGAGACTCGTGCGCTCAGCGAAATTGAAACTCTGCTTGGTGACGGTAAAGAAACTTTGACGCTTCGTGATATCGATCTGACAATCGAAAAACAGATCAAAACACATTCACGCGAAGAGGAATTTGCAATCTTCGTTTCAGAACAACGTTTCTGTAAAGATGAGTACGAGCTCCGCGAGATGCAACGTGCAGTTGATGCAACTGCGCTCGGTTTCAACGATGTCATTCACGCGATCCCTGCGGCAATCGAAACCCCGCGTGGAGAGCGAGTTTTGGATGGCGCTTTCTACGGCCGGGCACGAATTCTGGGAAATGATCTCGGTTACAACACAATCATCGGTGCAGGATCGCACGCCTGCGTCTTGCACTGGATCCGCAATGATGGCGATGTTCGTCGCGGCGAATTAGTTCTCGTTGATGCAGGTGTCGAAATGGAATCTTTCTACACCGCAGATATCACTCGTACTTTGCCGGTTGATGGCAAGTTCACTCCGGCACAGCGCGCTCTTTATATGTTGGTCTACGAATCACAACTTGCGGGCTTTGCTGCAATCAAACCCGGTGTGCTCTTCTCTGAAATTAATAAAGCCTGCCAAGAAGTCTTAGCTAAAGGCTTGGCCGATATGGGAGTACTCACCGTTTCAGCAGAAGAATCAATGAAGCCTGAAGTTGGCCTGCATCGTCGTTGGACTCTGCACGGAGTAAGCCACCACTTAGGCCTTGATGTTCATGATTGCGCACAAGCTCGTCGCGAGATTTATCGCGATTCGCCACTGCGTGAAGGCATGGTTCTTACAGTCGAGCCAGGGCTATACATCCAGCCCGATGATGAACTCTTCGCGCCGGAATATCGCGGAATCGGAATTCGTATCGAAGATGATGTTGTCGTCACTGCCGATGGCTGCCGCAATATCTCTGAAAATATTCCGCGCCATCCAGATGAGATTGAGAAGTGGATGAAAGGTCTTTTAGGCCGCTAACGCTAACCCTGCTGCGACCGCCGCGATAGATAATCCGAAGGTAAGCAGAATATTGATTGCGGTACGTCTGCGAAATGGCAGTTCTCGATCTACATCGAGCATAAAGGCAGACCAGGTAGTAAACGCGCCGCAGAATCCCATGACAAAGTAGTTGGTCTGGGTATAACCCAGGAGGAATGAACCAAGTACGTTAACAATTAAAATCCCGGCAGGAAATACAAATTTTGCGCGAAAGAATTTATCAATCAGATAACGCAGAGGCGCACCGAGGCCAGCCCCGAGAATAAATGGAATTAGCTTCATGATTTTGCCTTATCTCGTAAGAGATTAAGAATCAGCAGGCTTACTAGCAGCGAAGCAAGTGCATAACTAAATCCGCGAATTGGTGAAGATCCCTGCAAAATAAAGGCCAGCGATGAGAGCGTAGTAAATCCACCAGCGAATCCAGTAATCCAAAATAATCTTTGGTTCGGCGTTGGAGCCATGCGATAAGCAACAAAACCTGCGACTAATACACCCAATTGGTTGACGACAAAGACGCCAATCGAAAGCGTTGGAAGCGCTTCAATGAATTGCCAACGAAGGAGCGACCCGGCGATACCACCGAGTGCAACGAGCGCAATAGCTAACAGCGTTATGCCCACTTCTTTGTTGATTTAAAGAGAGTTGTAATCGCACTGATAATAAGAGATGCAAAGAGCGCAGACCAGAAACCGTTGATATCAAGCTTTGTGCTCCAGCGCGCAGTCAGCGACAACATTGCTGCGTTTACGACGAATAGGAAGAGGCCAAAAGTCACAATCGAGACTGGAAATGTCAGCACCTTAATTATCGAACCAAAGATGCTATTGATTAAGCCGAATAGCAGCGCAACCCAGAGATAGGTTCCAACACCGCCATGAACTGTGATTCCAGGAACGATGAGCGTTGCAATCCACATTGAGAATGCAAGTACCACCCAGCGAATCAGGATCATTAGTCGCGCTTCTCTCTCCTTAGTAGTCCACTAAACATACGCGCAGGATCGTACTTAATATCAACAACGCGCTCTTTCATCGGAATAATCGCGTTATCGGTGATGCGGATGTGCTCAGGACATACTTCAGTACAACACTTGGTGATGTTACACATTCCGAGACCATGCTCTTCTTGTGCGGTGCGCTTTCGGTTCTTCAACTTATCAAGCGGGTGCATATCAAGTTCGGCGATACGAATAAAGAATCGTGGGCCAGCAAATGACTTCTTATTCTCTTCGTGATCACGAATTACGTGACAGGTGTTCTGACAGAGGAAACATTCGATGCACTTACGGAACTCTTGGCTGCGCTCGACATCGATCTGTTCCATGCGAGCTTCACCTGGAGCAAGCTCCTTTGGATGTTCGTAGGCCGGGATCTCCATCGCCTTTTTATAGTTAAAGGAGACATCGGTAACGAGATCTTTAATGATTGGAAACGCGCGAAGTGGTGTGACTGTAATGGTCTCTTCTTCCGCAAATGAAGATACCTGAGTCATACATGCAAGGCGGGGCTTACCATTGATCTCCATTGAACAAGATCCGCACTTACCCGCTTTACAGTTCCAGCGAACAGCAAGGTCGCCCATCTGTGTTGCTTGAACACGGTGAATGACATCGAGAACTACTTCACCATCGTTGACATCTACTTGTACATCTTTGAGACCGCCATCAGTTGCGTCTCCTCGCCAGATGCGAAGATTAAGTTTGCGTGCCATTAGTTGGAACCGCCTTTCGCAATTTCTGCCGGTGTCATGTACTTCTCTAGTTCGTGAACATCAAAGAGATCGAAGAGCTCTTTCGGCAATACCGGAAGCGGTTGGGCTTTGATATTGACTTGATTGCCATCGAAAGATGAGATGTGGTTGACCTGACGCCAGGTGCTATTCATTCCTGGGAAATCATCGCGAGTATGGCCACCGCGTGACTCTTCACGTAACAAGGCAGACTTTGCAGTTGATTCTGCAACGAGCAACATATTGTCGAGATCGAATGCCAAGTGGAATCCGGGATTGAACTTACGTCCACCTGCTACTGCAACGTTTTTGCTGCGAGCGCGAATGTCGGCAATCTTGGCAATTGCTTCCTCAATCTCAGAACGTGTTCGAATAATTCCAACTAAGTTATGTGTAACTTCCTGAAGTTCAGCATGGAGTGAATAAGAATTCTCTCCACCTGCGCGACTAAAGGGAGCCTCGATGCGATCTGCAGCAGCCTTAATAGTTGCATCAGAGACAGGATTTGCTCCCGCGCTCTTTACATAATCAGCAGCTCCTGCACCTGCGCGACGACCAAATACCAATAGGTCTGTCAGTGAATTTCCGCCGAGACGATTTGAACCATGCATTCCACCAGCAACTTCACCTGCGGCGAAGAGTCCTGGAACACCAACTGCTGCTGCAGTATCTGGCTCTACTTCAACTCCGCCCATGACGTAGTGACAGGTAGGGCCAACTTCCATTGCTTCCTTGGTGATATCTACGCCAGCAAGTTCATAGAACTGGTGCCACATAGATGGGAGGCGCTTCTTAATAACTTCAGCGGTGAGGCGCTTGGAAACATCGAGGAATACTCCGCCATGTTCAGTTCCACGACCAGCTTTAACTTCTGTGTTGATGGCACGTGCAACTTCATCGCGAGGAAGCAGTTCTGGCGGACGGCGGTTATTGTCTTGATCTTCATACCAGCGATCGGCCTCTGCCTCATTATCTGCATACTTATCTTTAAAGACATCTGGAATGTACTTAAACATAAAGCGTTCGCCTTGATTATTAGTCAGAATTCCGCCTTCACCGCGAACAGATTCGGTGACAAGAATTCCGCGCACTGATGGTGGCCAGACCATTCCGGTTGGATGGAATTGCAAGAACTCCATATCAACGAGATTTGCGCCAGCTTTTAGAGCAAGCGCATGTCCGTCGCCAGTACCTTCCCATGAGTTTGAGGTAATTTTAAAAGTCTTTCCTACGCCACCGGTTGCGATAACAACTGCTGGTGCTTCAAAGAGAATCTCTTCGCCGCTCTCGCGCCAGTAACCATAAGCACCGGCGATCTTGCCGTTCTCGCGCAAAATTTCTGTAATGGTGCACTCAGCAAAGACTTTAATTCGTGCTTCCATATCGCCGAATTCACGACCATCGGCCTGTTGCAACTGAACAATCTTCTGCTGCATTGTGCGGATAAGTTCTAGACCTGTGCGGTCACCAACGTGTGCCAGGCGTGGGTACTCATGTCCACCAAAGTTACGTTGTGAAATCTTTCCTTCTTTAGTGCGATCAAAGAGAGCGCCCCATGTCTCGAGCTCCCAGATGCGATCTGGCGCTTCCTTCGCATGAAGTTCTGCCATGCGATAGTGATTGAGGAACTTTCCACCGCGCATCGTGTCGCGGAAGTGGACCATCCAATTGTCATTGTCATTGACGTTACCCATTGAGGCAGCGGCGCCACCTTCTGCCATAACAGTGTGGGCCTTACCAAAGAGTGACTTACAGATAATGGCAACGCTCAAACCAGCTTCACGCGCTTCAACTGCTGCGCGAAGTCCTGCTCCACCTGCACCAATTACTAGTACGTCGTACTTATGTTTTTCAAGTGTCATCAGTAGCAACCTTTAGAAGAAGTAGAAGTTTGTAATGGCGCCTGAGGCAACCGCGCGGACATAGATATCGGCAAAGGCAACGCCAAAGAGTGAGACCCAGGCAAATTGCTGGTGGTAGTGATTAAGCGCAGAAGCACCGGTCCACAACTTGTAACGAATCGGATGCTTTGAGAAGTGCTTTAAACGACCACCTAATGTGTGGCGACAGGTGTGACAGGAAGCTGAGTAACCCCACAATAAAGTTGCATTGGCAAGAAGTACGAGAGAGCCAACGCTCATATGGCCCCACTGTCCATCTGCATTTTTAAATGCAAGTACTGCATCGATAGTAAGTAAGGTATTAAAGACAAGTCCGGCGTAGAAGAACCAACGGTGCGCATTCTGGAAGATGAGAGGCGCACGAGTTTCGCCTGTGTACTTTTTATGTGGCTCTGCGACTGCGCATGCAGGTGGAGATAACCAGAATGAACGGTAATAGGCCTTGCGATAGTAGTAACAGGTCATACGGAAACCAAGCGGGAAGATCAAAATAAATAGCGCTGGTGAAATGACCATTCCGAAGATTGCGATTGTTCCGATTGGTGTTCCAAGAAGTGAAGCACCTTTCACGCATGCAGTAGAAAGGCAAGGAGAATAGAAAGGAGAGATCAGCGGTTCAGCAAAGTAATTTGCATTTTCAAAGGCACGGAAGGTTGCGTAGATAATGAAAGAGATGAGAACTGAAAATGTAATGAGTGGTTCAATCCACCATTTATCAGTGCGCAGCGTGCGCTCTTTAATCTTGGCGCGTGTTGGAGAAAAGACTCCGGACATATGTGCTCCCCTAAATTTCCCACCGCATGGGATCTTCTAATAAGAGAAGTGTGCGCTTACCGGCTATAAGTCGCTAGGCGATGGCCCGCATATTGGTTATGAAGTCAGCCACAAGATGAGGCGGAAATGCGAAACCCGCCACAGTTTGAGTTCGAAGGCTATGCCTTGCGAACCGTCGCACTGGGGCGGGTCTCACTGTAAGCGCGGAGGACGTGGGATTTGAACCCACGAAGGTTTCCCTTGCCGGTTTTCAAGACCGGTGCACTCGGCCGCTATGCGAGTCCTCCGTGGGAGAGATTACCCGAAATCGGCTGCTTGGAAAAATCGACCTGAAATTGACGCTGAAGATTTACGCTGGAAGTTCGAGCAATTTTTCGATGATGATTGCAACACCATCTTCTTCACATGCACCTGCAACGCCCTTTGCATATTTCCGAGCATCAGGATGGCCATCTTCCATTGCAAATGATCGACCGCACCATTCGAGCATTGAGAAATCATTTGGATTATCGCCAAAAGAAACGCAATCTGCGGCATCGATTCCATGGCGCGCTGCAATCTTTGCCAGCGTCATTCCTTTCGAAACTCCTAGAGCAGAAATCTCAAGTAGTGAATCGTGTGGGTTGGAATGTGTAACTGTGACGATTCCATCAAGCTCACGTAAGGCAATCTCGAGCATTTCATCTGATGAAAGTTCTTGCTGCGAGCAACGAGCGAGTAATTTCAGTGCAGGTGTAGCAATCACATCTTCAATGAGATCAACACCAACGTTATCGAGACCAACATCCCAGCGAGGAATATAAATCTTCTCGCGATGGAAATAATTATGTGATTCGACGGCAAATGAGACTTGCGGAATTGCAGCGCGCAATCGCTTTACAGTCTCTCGTTGTGCATCAACTGGAATAAGCCACTCTTCTAGGACTTTTCCATTGTGAAGGTCATACAACATCGCACCATTGCCGCAGATTGCGCCACCGATACCAAATGCCTCTTTGATCTCTGGCATCCAGCGCGGAGGGCGACCAGTAACGAAATAGATTTCAATCCCCATCGCATGCGCTTTACGGAATGCATCGATGGTGCGTTGCGTGATATCTCCGTAATGCGCGACGATGGTTCCGTCGAGATCAGAGGCGATTAACTTAGGGCGGCGCTCAATTACTTCGTTAACGCTCACACAAGCTCGAATTTCTTCATTCCGAGGAATGGTTGCAGTGCTGCTGGAACATTGACAGTTCCATCAGCATTTTGATGATTCTCGAGGATCGCAACAATCATGCGTGGGATAGCGACCAAAGTTCCATTTAACGTAGCAATCGCTTTAGTGCCTTCGCCATCTTTGTAGCGGATGTTGAGGCGACGGGCCTGGAATTCTGTGCAGTTAGAGGTACTTGTTACTTCGCGATAGGCACCTTGCGTTGGTACCCATGCTTCAATATCAAATTTACGTGTGGCAGATGAGCCAAGATCACCAGATGCAACATCAATAACACGGAAGGGAATCTCCATGGCAGTAAGGAAATCTTTCTCCCATTGCAATAAACGTTGGTGCTCTGCCTTTGCATCTTCTGGTTTGCAGAAGGTAAACATCTCGACCTTATCGAATTGGTGAACGCGAATAATTCCGCGCGTATCTTTTCCATAAGTACCAGCTTCGCGGCGGAAACATGATGAGTAACCGGCATAGCGAAGAGGCAATTTATCAGCTGGCAGAATCTCGTCCATATGCATGGCAGCGAGTGGAACTTCAGATGTACCAACAAGATAGACATCATCTTTTTCGATGCGGTAGACATTCTCGGCAGCTTGTCCTAGGAATCCTGTTCCTTCCATCGCTGCAGGGTTAACAAGTACTGGTGGAATCACTGGTGAGAAACCATTCTTGAGCGCGCTCTGGATTGCGTAATTAACAAGTGCAAATTCGAGGAGCGCGCCGACGCCAGTTAAATAATAGGAGCGAGAACCGGCAACTTTGGCGCCGCGTTCGGTATCGATAGCGCCAAGTAACTTGCCGAGTTCGACGTGATCTTTTGGCGCAAAGCCATCTTTAGTGAAATCGCGCGGCGTTCCAACATGTTCGATGGTGACGAAATCTTCCTCGCCACCAATTGGAGCTTCGGTATCAAGCAAGTTAGAGAGTTGCAGAATCAGCGCCTTAGCTTGTTCTTCAATCTCTGAACGCTTGGCATCTGCCGCTTTAACTTTATCGGCAAGCTCTTTTGCATTCGCTAGTAGCGCAGCCTTTTCGTCACCTTTAGCTGCACCGACGCTCTTAGAAAGTAGATTCTGTTCTTGGCGCAGGGTCTCGAATTCGCTTACAGCTGCACGCTTAATCTCATCGATTGCAATAATCTGATCAACAAGTTCAACGTTTTCGCCGCGACCTTTTTGTGAAGCGCGAACAACATCAGGATTCTCGCGCAGGAATTTGATATCAATCATGAACGCGCCTCCCGTGGGTAAGAACCTAAGAATCTAATGTCATCGCAGATGGTGCGGAGCTCTTCAACGGACTTTCCGACGGAAGCATCGTTGATATGGCCCTCGACATCAATAATGAAATGGTAGTGACCAAGTTCGCGACCTGTTGGACGTGACTGGATGAATGTCAGGTTTACGTCATGTTTTGCAAAGACCTGCAGGATTTCTAGGAGCGCACCAGCATGGTCGATATCGATAAAGACCGCCATTGAGGTGCGATCGTTGCCGGTAGGTTCTGGGATCCACCCCGGCTTTTGGGCGCAGATAAAACGCGTGACAGCTGCTTCGTTATCGCCCACATTGTCCTGCAGAATTTCGAGTCCGAAATGTGCTGCTGCAGCACTCGATGCGATTGCAGCATCGAGTTCGCCTTTGCTCACCAATTCAGCTGCTGCCGACGTTGAGTTGGTCGGAACAATCTCTGCTTGCGGATAATTCTTAGCGATGTACTCGCGGCATTGTGATTCTGCGTGAGGATGTGTGCCAATCCGTTTAATAGTTGTTACACCCGGCTTGGTCATAAAGGCAAAGGTGACCGGAAGCGTGACTTCGCTCGCGATTGTGAGTGGATCTCCTGTTGCAAGTTCATCAAGTGTGCGCGCCACAACACCTTCGACAGAATTTTCAATAGGTACTAATGCAAATTGTGCATCGCCTTTTCGTACCGCATCCAGCGCTGCCGTGACATTTGCAAATGGAATAAGGACATCAGAGTCACAAGTAATCTTGTGAAGAGCGGCTTCAGTAAATGTGCCAACGGGCCCTAAATAGGCAAATCTCTGGCTTTCGGCGACGCTCACTGGTTAAGGATACCTGAGTACCTCACGTGCATGCGCCGGCTTATTTGTGATGAGAATATCGACGCCTATCTGCTCACATAATTTGATATCTGCATCATCATCGACAGTCCATACATTGAGCGAGCGCCCGAGCTCTTTGATGCGCTGGGCGCGAATCGGTTCTGCTCGAAGTTCATTAATTCCGGGCCCGATGGTTTTTGCAGAAGATAACTTCGCTTGAAACCACGGAGTTTTCTTATGCATTAAAAAAGTTGTTGGGATTGAGCGATCTAGCCGCTTCATCTTCTCCACCGCGATCCAACTAAAAGACATCACTGAGACATCAATCTTCTCAATCCCTTTCGTTGCACGCAGTTTTTCAACTACAACTTCTTCAATTCGATTGCCAGATAGAACAGGGTGCTTGGTCTCGATTAAGACACCTTTCTTATGCTTCACTGCAAAGTTGAGAAATTCATCGAGAGTAAGAATCTGCGGATAGGCACGCGATACCTCTTTATATGTCATCTCCGCGATCAACCCTGGGTTCGCTGCACGTTCGAGCATCGTCGCGTTATGCCATAGGACTGGAACTTCATCTTTAGTCAATCGCACATCACATTCGAAGCCATCGGCTCCCTGCGTAACTGCACCTTCATATGCGGCCAAGGTGAGCTCTGGAAAATCCGCGCTGGCACCTCTATGAGCATAGATAAGCATGAGACCGAGAGTAGCAAAGAGATTAGGCTTACCCACATGAGCCAGCTCTACTTTGCTACATCTGCGCGATCTGCAGTTGGCCTGGTTCGAAGTGGCAATGAAGATAGCGCGCTTGCATCTTCCCAACTCATTGCAGTCGCCGATGGCATGGGTGGACACGCTGCAGGAGAAGTTGCATCAAGAATTGCAATTACCTCATTGGCAGAACTCTCACAAATATTTACACAATCCGATATCGATGCCGAATCAGCTGACGATATTTATCTCAACGCAATCCACTCCATCGATGCCGATATCAAGGGCGCTGTTGCAGATAACCCAGAACTTACTGGGATGGGAACCACGCTAACTTCACTCTTCTTACGTGGAGATAAAATCGCGCTACTTCATATCGGAGATTCTCGCGCTTATCGACTCCGCGGTAATTCGCTCGAACAACTCAGCGTCGATCACACCGTAATTCAAGAACTGCTTAGCCAGGGCAGTATTACTGAATCAGATATCGCAACACATCCGCAGCGGTCAGTGCTGACGCAAGTACTTATGGGTGAGGGAAAGCTCGAGCTCCCGCTACCTATATTCGAAGGAAAAATTAAGGATCGCTACCTAGTATGCAGCGATGGTCTCAACTCCGTGCTGACGGATAAAGAGATCAAATCATTGATAAAGGGTAAGGATCGCGATGCAGCTGTCGCAGCTCTTATCGATGCAACATATATCAATGGTGCACCCGATAATGTGACTGTCGTAATTGCTGATGTAGTAGAAGAAGTTCAACCAAAAGATATTGAGAAGATAGGGGCGGCACAATGATGAACTCATTGCTCGGCGGGCGCTATCTTCTCGGCGAAATGATTGGCACCGGCGGAATGGCTGATGTCTACATTGCTCAGGACCAACGTTTATCTCGCGAAGTTGCCATCAAAATTCTCCGCAGTGACTTAGCGAAAGATCCGGCATTCGTTGCGCGCTTTCGCAAAGAAGCTAAGGCTGCCGCTGGACTTAATCATCCAGCAATCGTTGCTGTCTATGACTCTGGTGAAGAACCTGCGCCATACATAGTGATGGAGCTCGTCTCTGGCCAAACGCTTCGCCACATTGTGCACAGTGGAGAAAGACTTCCACTCAATCGCGCACTTGAAATTGCAGAAGGAATCCTTACTGGTCTTGAATATTCACACGCGCGCCACATTGTGCACCGCGATATTAAACCCGCTAACGTGATGATTACCGATAAGGGTGCAGTCAAAGTGATGGACTTTGGTATTGCGCGCGCCATGGATGATTTAGGCGCAACGCTGACGAGTACATGGAATGTTGTCGGAACTGCGCAATATCTCTCACCAGAACAAGCGATTGGCGAATCTGCAGATTCACGTAGTGATATCTACTCAACCGGATGTCTACTCTTTGAACTTCTCACTGGTCAACCGCCATTTACAGGCGAAACGCCTGTATCGATTGCCTTCCAACATGCATCCAATGTCGCACCTCGGGTTCGCACAATTAAAAGTGATTTGCCTGAAGGAATTGAAACCGTTTTAGCAGTTGCACTTTCGAAGAAACCAGAAGATCGTTATCAAAGTGCGCAAGCGATGCTCGATGACATTACAAAGGTCCGTGCTGGAGAAGTTGTTACTACCAAAGTAGCTACAAAACCTTTCCTCACTCGTCGCTCGGCACTAATCCTTGGCGGTTCATTTATGGCTGCCATCGCCTTATCTATCACTGGTTTTCTTCTCAGTGGAAACTCTGCGGGTAATCAACCAGTTGTCCCCAATGTCGTTGGCTTGAGCGAAGATATGGCGCGTGCACTACTTGCAAATTATTCAGTCACGATTAAGCACGCTCACGATGGCGTAATTCCTAAAGATCGCGTCGCTAGCCAATTACCGCTTGCTACAACCCATGCAAAATCTGGTTCACCTGTAGTGCTCACAATTTCCGATGGCCCGGGAGATGCAATCGTCCCTGATGGGCTGATTGGAATGTCGCTCATTGATGCGCGCTCTGCACTTACTTCAGTCGGGCTCTTGGTTTCACAAACAATTGCTATGCCATCAGATCAGCCACAAGGAACCATTCTCGATGTCAATCCACCAGTGGGATCGGTTGCACCTGCCGGAAGTGCAGTGGTGCTGACCATCGCAAGCGGTGAAGTGACTGTTCCAAACTTGATTGGAATAGAATCAATCCAAGCCAAGACCCTTCTTATCCAAGCAGGATTCCTGATTAAGGAATTTAACGACTACGACGCAACTCAACCGCTTGGTGTTGTTATCAGGCAGGCACCTGATGCCGGAACCACTCAAACAATTGGTAAGTCAGTAACTATTACGATTAATAAACAACCGTAACTCCAGAAGTTACAAATTATTTCGAGCTACCCACAACAGGTGATAATCCAACAGCCCGTTGCGGTGCGCCAGAATCACCACATCTGACTAACCAGTTAGCCAACATCAAATGTCCATGTTCCGTTAAAACTGATTCGGGATGAAATTGCACTCCTTCAATTGGAAGGGTCGTATGCCGCATCGACATGACAACACCAGATTCAGTGGCGCCGGTAATTTCAAACACTGCAGGAACCGTGTCACGCTCTACTGCAAGTGAGTGGTATCGAGTTGCAGTAAATGGTGATGGAAGATTTGTTAATACGCCTTTTCCATTGTGAATTACTTGCGATGTTTTGCCATGCAATAACTCTGGAGCGCGCGAAACAGTTGCGCCAAATGCTTCACCGATTGCCTGATGTCCCAGACAAACGCCAAAGAGTGGAATTGACTTTTCAGCGCAGAAATTGATCATGGCAATACTGACGCCAGCTTTATCTGGAGTTCCCGGTCCCGGAGAAATAAGTACTCCGTCATACTTCTCAGCTTCACTCGCCTCAACTTCGTCATTGCGAACGACAGTGCACTCCGCGCCTAATTGCTGCAGATACTGCACCAAATTGAAGACGAACGAGTCATAGTTATCGATGACGAGGATTCGAGCCATGCCGTAATTGTGCTGTAACCTAGGCCCCATGCCAAAGTCGAAATTGCGTAAAAAGGTCGCTGAGCAGCACGCTCGCGAAGAACAGCACCACGTCGAAGAAGAGTCACCTCTTCTAGAGTCACCATCGTGGCTTGCTCCAGTGATGGTCGCTAACTTCCTTATCGGCCTACTCTGGATTGTTATCTTCTACATCAGCCAGACCGCATATCCAATTCCCGGTATCGGCGCATGGAACATGATTATTGGATTTAGCTTTATTGCCGTTGGGTTCTCGCTCGCAACTAAGTGGCGTTAAAGAACTTATAGCCTAAGGTCTACTTACATGGGAAAGAATGTAAAGCGCCAGTTCCCAAAACCATCAGAGCTTGCACCGCTTCTTCAATTCTCGCTACCAACTCTTCGCCGCAAGAAACGTCGTCTTGAACAGGCTTACACAATCTGGGATCTTCGCGATATTGCAAAGAAGCGCACACCCCAGGGTCCATTTGATTACACCGATGGATCTGCCGAAAGTGAAGTCAGTCTTGAGCGAGCACGCCAGGCATATCGCGATCTTGAATTTATTCCAAGTATTCTTAAAGATGTATCAACCGCAGATTTAACTCGCACAACTCTTGGTGAAACTTTTGCGATGCCGGTAGGTATCGCTCCCACTGGATTTACCCGCATGATGCAGACCGAAGGCGAAATTGCTGGTGCCCGTGCAGCTGCAAAATTTGGTATTCCTTTTACCCTCTCAACTCTTGGAACAAGCACAATCGAAGATGTCGTTGCTGCTGCACCTGATGGGCGTAACTGGTTTCAGCTATACATGTGGAAGGATCGCGATGGCAGCATGGCTCTTGTCGAACGTGCAAAGCGAACTGGTGTTAAAAATTTAATGCTCACAGTTGATGTTCCTGCAGCCGGTCAACGTATTCGTGACTATCGCAATGGTTTAACAGTTCCCCCACGTTTAACTGCTGGAACAATTATTAACGCCCTTCCAAGACCAGCATGGTGGCTTAACTTTCTTACAACGCCATCAATCGAATTCGCGTCGATGAAAAATTGGGAGGGTACGGTCGGTGAGCTCCTTGATTACATGTTTGATCCCACGATGACATGGGAAGACCTGAAGTGGATTCGCAAGCAATGGGATGGCACGTTGACTATCAAAGGTATTCAAAATCTTGAGGATGCTAAAAAGGCTGCAAAGTTAGGTGCTGATGCAGTCCTGCTTTCTAACCACGGTGGTCGCCAGCTAGATCGCGCTCCCGTGATGCTGCACTTACTGTCAGATGTTAAGAAGGAATTTAAGAAAGATTACGAGATACATATTGATACTGGAATCATGCATGGCGCTGATGTTTTAGCTGCCGTAGCTCTCGGAGCACAGTTCACTTATGTGGGTAGGGCATATCTCTACGGTCTCATGGCTGGCGGGCAAGACGGTGTCGAGCGCGCACTAGAAATTATGCGCACTCAGATGGTTCGTAATATGAAGTTATTAGGGGTTAATTCTTTAGATGAACTGACGCCAAAGCATGTGCGCTGCTTAAACCGCCAATAACGATTACCCTAGCGTTCATGAAGCTAGCGCTAGCCACTATCTCGTACCTGGTTACAGTCTTTGCCCTCGTTCTCTTAACTATTCGAGTGCGCCAATTAATTGCAATCTTTAAAAAGCAGCAACCTGATCCAACGCGCAATAACAATAAATCTGCGCGCTTAAACAATATGCTCAAAGAAGTTCTTGGCCACACCAAGATGCTCAACTTCACCGGTACTGGAATCGCACACTGGTTTGTCATGATTGGTTTTGGAGCGCTCTTCGGAACTTTGGTTACCGCCTATGGCCAAGTTATCAATCCCAACTTCGCGCTTCCCTTAATCGGTCACTTTGTTGGCTATGAATTATTTGCAGAAAGTATTGCAGCGCTGACTGGTATCGGGATTGTTACCTTGATTGGAATTCGCCAAGTAACGCGCTTTCGCATGCTCAACCGTTTTAGCGGTTCCGGAATGGGTAAGGCCTACTATGTTGAGGCGACCATCGTCGCAATCGTCTTCTGTGTCATTGCCTTGCGCGGATTAGAAGGCGCACTTGCTGGTGAAAGAAGTTGGAATTGGCATTACGCGATTTCATGGCCAGCAGTGCTTGCCTTCCAATCTATGTCTAAGACATCGCTAGAGAAGACAATTGAAATTGTCGCAACCATCAAGATTGTTGTCTCAATGGCATGGTTCATTGTGATTGCGCAGAACTTCACCATGGGTATTGCGTGGCACCGCTTCTTGGCATTCTTCAATATCTATTACAAGCGCAATATTGATAAGCCGGCGCTCGGTGCGCTTCCAGAAATGCTTTCAAAGGGAAAGCCAGTTAACTTTGAAGATCCCGCAGAAGATGATGTATTTGGATTAGGTACACGCGGAGATATTTCATGGAAGGGCTTGCTGGATATGACCAGCTGTACCGAGTGCGGACGCTGCCAATCGCAATGTCCAGCATGGCATACCGATAAGCCACTCTCACCAAAGTTATTGATTATGGCTATGCGCGATCACGCGATGGCAAAGGTCGTTGAGACTGAGAATTTGGTTGGCGAAAAGGCCCCTATCGATCTCGATGTCTTGTGGTCATGTACATCGTGCGGTGCTTGCGTTGAAGAGTGCCCCGTCGATATCGAACATGTAGATCACATCGTAAATATGCGCCGCTTCCAAGTTCTCGTTGAATCAGAATTTCCCACTGAACTCGGCGGAACATTCCGCAATCTTGAGAAGGCGGGCAATCCATGGGGTGCCAATAAACAAGATCGCGAAGGATGGATCGCCGAATGCGACTTCCCGGTTCGCGTAGTAAGTGGCGAACTTCCCGAGGAAGTGGAATACCTATTCTGGGTTGGGTGTGCTGGCGCTTATGAAGAACGCGCCAAGAAAACTACAAAGGCAGTTGCCGAGTTGCTCCACATGGCGGGAGTTAATTTCGCTGTACTTGGAAAGCGCGAGACATGCACGGGAGATCCAGCACGCCGTTCCGGAAATGAATTCCTCTATCAAATTCTCTCAGCAGAAAATATTGAAACTTTTAAGGAGACTTTCGGAAATCGCGGAGTAAAGAAAGTTGTTGTTACCTGCCCTCATTGCTTCACGACAATTGGTAAGGATTATGCGCAGAGCGGTTACGAACTACAGATGCTCCACCACACTCAACTTCTCAATACCTTGGTGAAGGAAGGAAAGTTAAAGACTTCGCCACATAAGGCAGATCAGAAGATCACCTTCCATGATCCTTGCTACTTAGGTCGCCATAACCAGATCTATGCACCACCCCGCGAACTTCTTGAAGCATCAGGTTGCGATATTGAAGAGATGCCACGTAATCAAGAACGTTCTTTCTGTTGTGGTGGCGGTGGTGGGCGCATGTGGATGGAAGAGAAGATAGGCACTCGCATCAACCTCAACCGCGTCGATGAAGCAATCGACACAGGCGCGCAAGAAGTTGCAGTCGCCTGCCCGTTCTGTCGCATCATGGTCGGCGACGGCATGGTGGCGCGTCAATCAGACGTCGAGGTTTTGGATGTTGCACAAGTTTTACTAAGAAGCGTTAAAGGAGCCAATTAATCCGACGGATGAAACTCTAGGCGCGATTGTTAGCGCCGAGTTTGCATCCGAGGATTAATGGCGGGAGCGGGAACTCAGTAAAACTTTTGTAACAGCTGCGCCTGTAAGTAGGCCGCCGAGGTGCGCGTGCCAATCGACTCCGCCGATGGTGAAGCCGAGTACGAAGTTGAGCGCAATGATGACGTAGGTGCTCTTTACTTCGGCGCCTATGCGGCGGCCGATAATGATCCAAGCGCCGAAGAGGCCGAAGACGGCGCCAGATGCGCCGATGGAGTAACCGTTATAGCCAAGGAACATCGCTGATGAGAGTGATGCACCGATAAGTGAGATAAAGAAAATAGTTAAGAACTTGGCGCGACCAATAAATTTCTCAACCGGTGCGCCTAGTGAGTGCAACGCAATCATGTTAAAGGCTAAGTGGATTGGCAGCGCACTCGAGTTGTCGTGGATCAGCGCAACTGTTACTAGGCGATACCACTCATTGGTGGACTTGAGAATATTGATCCCGTAGAGAGCAAATGTTCCGATAATTCCTGAATCAATAAGTTCCCACAGATAGAAGGCGCAGATTACGGTGATGAGCGACAGGACTGCCGAGCGCTGCTTCATGCTTGAGTTGTATTAAGCGATGGTGACGCTATTGATGACAACTGGTGTCACAGGCTTATCTTGTGCGCCCGTTGGTGTTGCACCAATCTTGTCGACAACAGCTTGTGATGCTGCATCTTTTACTTCACCGAAGATAGTGTGCTTGCGATTGAGCCACGTTGTTGGAGCAACGGTGATAAAGAATTGTGAACCATTTGTTCCGGGTCCTGAGTTCGCCATTGCCAGAATGTATGGGCGATCAAATTGAAGTTCTCCGTGGAATTCATCAGCGAACTGGTATCCCGGTCCACCGAATCCCTGACCAAGTGGATCTCCACCTTGAATCATAAATCCGCTAATAACGCGGTGAAAGATTGTTCCGTCATAAAGGTTGTCAGTTGACTTCTTACCTGTTGCAGGATGAGTCCACTCTTTTGCACCTGTTGCTAGGCCAACAAAGTTCTCGACTGTCTTTGGTGCGTGATTAGGAAAGAGCTCGATGACAATATCGCCGAGAGTTGTGTGGAGAGTTGCAGTTGATGACATGGATATCTCTTTCTTAAATGAGGTTTTGCTACGAAAGATGGAACTGAAGTGGAGACCAGGGGAATCGAACCCCTAACCCCCGCCTTGCAAAGGCGGTGCTCTA
>JBAXLF010000021.1:0-17439 GCA_037134955.1 Actinomycetota bacterium
CCCTTATTAATCGTGTCTATCTCAAAGTAGTAATGAAGCAGAATTTTGTCGCCTTCGTATTGCGAGCGATTCGTTTCTACAAGAGAAAATTCCAAGCAAAGTTTCTACCAGAATTGCCACCTGCGATCCCAAATTTGAGCCGGGCGCGAGCGACTCTTAAACCGATCGCGCTATCGTTCAAACCAGATGTAATCCACGCCCATGACTACACCGCTCTACCTGTAGCGGGAGCTTTAGTTGAATACTTGGCAGCTGCAGGACATACGGCGCAACTAATTTATGATGCTCATGAGTATGTACCTGGGGTTTCGCATCTGACAGCTCCGCTCAAAAAGGTTTATATTCGAGAAGAGAAGCGCTATAGCGCCCAAGCCGCAACTGTTCTATCTGTCAGTGAGGGAATGTCAGATCTATTGATTCCACACTTAGAGATAAAGAAGAGACCTGAGTTAGTTGCCAATGATCCACTCTTTGAAGGGCAAGAACCAAGCCCGCGGAATATGCGCCAAGATTGTGGAGTCGATAGCCAGACACCACTCATTGTGTATTCGGGCGCCGTCGCACCTCAACGTGGCCTTGCAACAGTTCTGGAGGCGCTCAAGGTATTACCAGATGTACATCTTGCACTGATTGCTAATCCAAAGAATCAGACAGTTATCGATCTGCAATCGCAATATATAGCGCTAAAAGATCGCTTCCACGTTTTGCCATACGTTCCGAATTCTGAGCTCGTTTCATATCTCTCATCTGGGGATATTGGCCTTATTCCAATCCATCACAAGCTCAATCACGAGATCTCTTTGATTACTAAATTTGGCGAATATATGCAGGCCAAGCTTCCTATCGTTGTCAGCGATGTACGAACGATGGCGGCAGAGGTAAGACGCCTAGGTAATGGTGAAGTATTTATCGCTGAAGATGTCGCAGATTTTGTAGTGGCGATAAAGAAGGTATTGGCCGATAGGGCTAAGTATCAGAGCGTTTATACCGATGAGGTTTTAAGAGAGCGTAGCTGGGAGTTGCAGGCTGAAAACCTGGTCAAGATTTATAACCGAATTGCTGATGCCGCACCGACCGCACGGCCGCATTTGCCTTTCAAGATTATTACTACGCCGGCGCCCCGATAACTCTAAATTCGACTCCTGGGAAGTTACTTGCGCTCATAGAGCGACGCCCATCGATTACTGCTTTTACTCCCGGAAATGATGCCGAAGTAAGTTTCTTATATTCAGCATGATCTGCCTGAAGAATTACCCCGTCAACGCTTCCACCTGTCGGGTAAGGAGTAAATCCAAGCTGGGTAATTTCTTCATCGGTATACATAGGATCATGAACGAAAACATCAGCACCTGCTGCTGTAAGAGCCGTGACTGTAGGAAATACTCCTGAGAATGCGCTCTCTTTAACTCCTCCGCGATAAGAAATTCCAAGGACTGCCACCTTCTTACCCTGCAGAGTTCCGAGTGCTCCCGCCAACATTCCAACTGCATGAGCTGGCATCGCGGCATTTGCTTCGCGTGCTGCGCGAACCACTGTTGCTTCAGGATGATTCCAAAGATAGAAACGTGGATAGATTGGAATGCAGTGACCACCGACTGCAATACCTGGCTGGTGGATATGGCTAAATGGTTGCGAGTTTGATGCGGCAATAACTTTAGCGATATCGATATTGGCAGTCTCGGCAAAGATTGCGAATTGATTTGCTAGTCCGATATTTACATCGCGATATGTAGTCTCGGCAAGCTTTGCCATCTCACTTGCTTCAGCAGATCCCATGTCCCACACACCATTTGGCTCGGTCAGATCTGGGCGATCATCAAAGTCGAGTACGGCTTTGTAGAAATCAATGCCTGCCTTTGCACTTGCCGCATCGATGCCGCCCACCAACTTTGGATATTTGCGAAGGTCTGCAAAAACTCGACCAGTGAGGACGCGTTCAGGAGAGAAAACTAGGTGAAAATCAACGCCAGCTTTCAGCCCGGAGATTTTTTCAAGCATTGGTGCAAAGCGGGTACGGGTCGTGCCAACAGGCAAGGTTGTTTCATAGGAAACCAGCGTGCCGGGCTTAAGACCTTCAGCAATATCTTTGGTAGCTGCATCCATCCAGCCAAAATCTGGAACGCCGTCGTTATCTACGAAGAGTGGAACTACAACAACAACTGCCTCGCACTGAGCGACTGCACTTTTAGTATCTGTAGTGGCAACTAAGTGACCTGAAGCTACGTTCTTCTTTAAATATTCATCGAGATGCGCTTCACCTGGGAAAGGTTCGGTCCCAGCGTTGATGAGATCAACTGCCTTCTGATTAACATCGCAGCCAATTACGTGGTGACCTTTATTTGCAAATTGAACTGCGAGAGGTAGTCCAATTTTTCCGAGAGCTACAACAGCAATTTTCATAGAGTCACGACCTTCTTTGTTGTCGCACTTTCAAGGATTGCTCCAGCAACAGCAACTGTTGCAAGGCCTTGTTCCATAGTCACAATTCTCTCGTTCGCTCCTGGCAAACCAAGTACTGCATCGCGGAAGGCTTCATGTTCGACGCGAAGTGGCTCGGGCTTGGCAAATGCATAGCGAATTACATCGCCTTCACTTACTCCGCGGAATGCCGCAACGGAATCCCATTCGGTATTTACGGAAGCATTGGCATAGAAAGTTAAATCTGCCGTCAAAGTATCGGCGACGAAAGTTCCGCGTTCTCCGGTAACAATAGTTAAGCGCTCCTTAAATGGAGTTAACCAATTGACCAAGTGGTTGGTAATAATTCCATTTGCTAGCTGCCCAACTACTGCAACCATATCTTCATGCGGACGGCCTGATTTGTGAGCAGTTTGCGCAGATACGTTGACAAAAGGCGAACGAGCTACCCAGGCGGTTGAATCAATGTCATGTGTAGCTAAATCTTTTACGACACCTACATCTGCGATACGAGATGGGAACGGGCCTTGGCGACGTGTAGTGATTTGATAGACGGCACCGAGTTCGCCGGCATCGAGGCGAGCACGTAATTGCTGAAGCGCAGGGTTGTAACGCTCGATATGGCCAACTGCGCCCACTAAACCTTTATCGCGGAATGCTTCATAGATCTTCTGTGCAGCGGGAGTATCTACAGCCAATGGTTTTTCAACGAGAGCATGTACTCCGGCGGCAGCAAGTTCGAGAGCAAGTTCTTCATGGAATGCAGTAGGCGCTGCAACCATTGCATAATCAATTCCCTCAGCGATTAACTCTGTAACAGATGAAAATAATCTGCGTCCACCAGCGACTCCGTGTGGATCGCCCATTGGATCAGAGACTGCAACAAGTTCGACGCCATCGAGTGAACTAAGGATGCGGGCATGGTGGCGCCCCATCATTCCGAGGCCGACGAGGCCAGCGCGCAATTTCTTTTCAGCCATTTTTACAGTGATGCCGCAACTTCATTGACTACAGAGACAATAGTTTTTAGATCATCGTGGCTCAGTGATGGATGTACTGGAAGCGAGACGCACTCTTTGATGACAAGTTCGGTTTCAGGAAGATCAAGTGTGAGGTTGAAAGACGGTAAGCGGTGAATAGGAGTTGGATAGTAAACGCCGCAGCCAACGCCTTTAGCGGTAATAGCCTCCATAAATGCATCACGCTTTTCAGCTGATCCACCTGGAATACGAATTGTGTACTGGTGATACGAATGCTCTGTTCCGGGTTGTAGGTAGGGAACGACAACGCCTTTGAGATTTGCATCTAAGTACGCGGCATTAGCCTGACGAGTCTTAGTCCAAGCCGGAAGTTTTGCCAATTGAACTCGGCCGATAGCGGCATGGATATCAGTCATGCGGGTATTGAAACCAACTACCTCATTTTGGTAACGAATCTCCTGGCCTTGGTTGCGCAATAGACGCAAAGTGCGAGCAACATCTGCAGAGTCGGTAACGACCATCCCGCCTTCTCCGGCAGTCATGTTCTTCGTTGGATAGAAAGAGAAGGAGGCAACAACGCCAAATTCACCAGCGTTGCGACCATTCATGGAAGCTAAGTGGCCTTGCGCAGCATCTTCAATAATCTTGACGCCATGCTTACTTGAGATAGCTTCGAAACGATCCATCGCAGCGATATGGCCATATAGGTGCACAGGCATGATTGCCTTAGTCTTCTTCGTGATCAGACTTTCAACATGATCTGGGTCCATATTAAAAGTTTTCGGATCAATATCGGCAAAAACTGGAACGCCACCTGCAAGTACTACAGAGTTTGCGGTTGCTGCGAATGAGAATGAGGGAACGATAACTTCATCGCCCCGCTCGATACCAGCGGCAATGAATCCAAGGTGCAGTGCAGATGTTCCAGAGTTCATGGCAACACAGTGGCGACCGCCAACATGAGCCGAGAATTCTTCTTCAAAGGCTTTTACTTCTGGCCCTTGCGCCAACATTCCAGAGCGAAGAACGCGATCGACTGCCTCGCGCTCTTCATCACCGATAATTGGTTTAGCTGCTGGAATCATGGAAAACCCTTTCACGCCTCTACTAATTGATCTGAACTGGTCTGCTTATAGAGCGCGCCTGTAGATGGACAACGGAATGAATTATCTCCGATATCTTCTAGTGGAACCCCTGCGCGACCCACCCAACGAATTCTTTTTGCAGGATTTCCGGCAACAAGGGCGAAATCAGGGATATCTTTAGTGACAACTGAACCTGCAGCTATGAGGGCCCAAGCGCCAATCTTTACTGGAGCGATACAGACTGAGTTCGCACCGATACTGGCCCCATCGCCAATTGTTACGCCAACGGCATCCCAATCAGATCCTGATTTGAGAGTCATATCTGGATTAATTGCACGAGGAAAATGATCATTGGTTAATACAACAGCCGGACCAATAAAGACTCCGTGACCCAGAACAGCTGGTTCATAAACAAGTGCATAATTTTGAATCTTGCAGTTATCTCCGATTTTTACACCAGAGCCGATATATGCACCACGAGAGACGATGCAATTCTGACCAAGAGTTGCGTTATCGCGAACTTGCGCCAGGTGCCAGATCTTTGATCCGTCGCCAATTGTGGCGCTCGCATCAACATCAGCGGTTGCAGCAATTGTGGTGGCCATTGAACGAGCCTACCGCGAACTAGGAATCAGAGCCTTTATTGCGCTTACAAATGCTTCATATTCGGCAGCGGCATTGAGGTTTGATGTGGCCCACGTAACTGCATTCTTACGCAACGCGATTAATTCGGTTGAGTCGGAAGCCCACGTATTGAGCGCTGCCGCAACTTCCTTTGCATCATTAGCAATTACTCCACCTTTGCTTTTCTCAATTAATTCAATACAACGCGGCAAGGGTGTTGAAATTGTGGCAAGACCGCAGGCCATGTATTCATATAACTTACTTGGAATCGCAGCGCTAAACGCTGGTGTTGATTCTAAAAGCGAGAGCCCAACCCATGCGCCCTTTGCAAAACTCCACGATTGCGAAGGAGTGAGACGTCCATGGAACGTTACTCGCGAACGCGCAGGGCTCGTTGATTTCCAATGATTAATAAATTCAGAATCATTGGTCGAGATATTTCCGACAATATCAAAACTCCACTGAGGAGATAGTTCTGCAGTTTCCAAAATAGTTTTGATACCTCGTGATGTACGGACATCACCGATATAGATTGCTCGTGGTTGAGCAGATAGTTCGCCACTTGGAGTCAGCAGAGATGAATCTGGAAAGTTTCGAACGACTAATCGATTTCGCGCATCAAAAGGTGGCACTTGAACATCGGCGACGGTAGTGAGATCAGCGCGAGCTGCCACCTTTGTCGCCAATCGTGCGATTACCTTTGCCAAGGCTCCAACGATGCCGGTTGCCCACGCTCTATCTTTCAAAAGTTCAAAGTAATCTTCATGAACATCTGCAACCAATTTACGACCTTTTAATCGCGCAAGCAGCCATGACATCGGTAGTAAATCAGGAGCTACCACAATCCAAATATCGCCTTGTGCGCGGATAGGAAGAACTACATCGCGAATAATTCTCGCCGCAAATCCTTTTCCTCCAGGTGCTCTGTGAAAAGCCACGCCAGATGGTGCATCCTTGGCAGACCCCAGCGCCCAGACCTCGACTTCACAACCACTGCGAACTAGCGCGCCACACAATCGATGCATACGCGCATCGGTGACTTGATCAGCGGAAGAGATGAGAGAAACCAGCATCAATCTCTCCTATCGCTACTTAAAAGTGGTGTGAGAACCTTATCGCGAGGGGAAAAATTACCGCTGAAGCTGTAAGTAAGAAGTAATAACCGCGATGATGAAGATTCCAAGTGCGGCACCAAAATCCGCGACCTTGTGCTTCTTCTTCATATGAGCAATGAGTGCTCCAGCAAAGTATCCGATGAGACAGATCGAAGCCAAGGTTCCGAGGGCAGGCTTCCAAATTCCAACAATGACTCCGACTCCGCCGGCAATCTCAAGGAGTGCAAGTAGCGGAACTTGGTTCGGTTTTACGCCCACAGATGCCATTGCGGTCATGACATCAGGCACTTTAACGAGCTTTGAAATCGCTGAACCGATTGCTGCGAATGCAAGAAGAGCACCAAAAATGATAAGTGAAATTGTCATGTCTCGACTTTAACATTCGGTATTAGTTTTCTACTATTGCGACATGAGATTTTTGATTTCAGTAATTGATAATCAATCAAATTCGGGTACACCAGAAGAGATGGTCCAGATTGATGCCTTTAACGATAAATTGCGCGATAACGGTCATTGGATCTTTGCATGGGGCCTTCAGTCGCCTGAGACCGCAACAGTGATAGATAATCGAGCCGGTGCAAATAAAGAGACCGGCAAACCACTATTTGATGCGAAAGAGCATTACAGCGGACTCTGGCTGATTGAAGCTGAGTCACCAGTAATAGCCAAAGCCTTAGCCTTCGAAGCATCGCAGGCCTGCAATAGAAAAGTTGAGTTACGCCCGCTCCACTAACTCTTCTTCATCTCACTTACATAAGACCAAATATCCAGCGCATCAAGATCAATATGGTGTCCATGTTTCTTCATGATTGTAGCTATCTGGCCCTTATGTTCAGCTGAGTGCATCACCGCTTGAGAGAGAATCAGTGAACGAGTTGGGTGAATAATTCCCTCCTCGCTTTCAACATTCAGTACTTCATCCGGAAGCGAGATATTTTCTAGCAGGTGTGCATCTAATTTAGCCATTATCGGAAGGTATTCACGAGCAATAGCCCCAGATGTAACTTGCTTGAGGTCACTCCATTGAGCGCCGCTCAGACAGTAGTTGTACCACTCACCGCTTCCAGCGAAGTGAGTAAGTATCTTGCCGATCGACCATTCAGCATCTGCAGCCTTTAGAGCAAATACTTCTTCTGGCTGATCTATAAAGTATGAGAAAAATTTCTGATTTGACCAAGCTAAGTGCTTGAGCGAGAGTTCGAGAGAGATCATCGGATTAATTAAAGAAGGCGATGATTGCGCCGGCCACAGTTAAGTTAAGCGCATCATTGGCAGTCTCGATAAGCCAAACCTTGATGTTCTCGCCACCGAAGAGCCGGTGAGAAAGTGATGAAAACATTCCAATTCCCACACCAAGAGATCCTCCAATAAATGCACCTTCGCTCGCCTGAATATGTAAGCCGGCATGTTGAAGTGAAGTAATGATGAGCGCAACGGTGAGAGTCTGAATTAGTACTCCGATGATCGTTCCACCAAAGAGCAAGACAGGCTTATTCTGAGTTGAGTTGAGTTGCCCGGAAGCCACCCCACGTTCCTTCATCCAGATTGGATAGAAAGTCTTTGGGCCAAACCAGATTGCGCCACTGACGAAAGAGAATCCAAAAGCCGCTATTACGCCAACGAGATTGAGTCCATTAAAAGTCATGGAGAAATATTACAAGAGGCTTTCTCGGTGAGTGATTATTTAACTAAGTGGCTCAAGTAAACTCAATCTTATGAGTGTCGATGTGAGCGTTGAAGAGCTTTCGCCTGATGATTGGCAACGTTTGCGAGACATTAGGTTGGCCGCCCTTCGTAACGATGGCCATGCCTTTGGTGGCAATGTAGAAGTCGAAAGCGCGATGACCGAGAATGAATGGCGGTCGAAATTTCACATCTTTACCGGACTCGTTGCGGTGATTGATGGAATTGATATCGGCTTCATGTCTGTCGAGAATTTAGCTGGGGATTTTGGCTCAACCTGCTGGGTTGGAAGTTGCTGGGTTGATCCCAAGTATCGTAAATATGGTGCACTTCGCTCGCTCTTTGCATATGTAGATGAGCGCGCCCAAGAAAGAGATTGGGTAATACAAGGACTTGGCGTCTGGGTAGATAATTTCAGCGCAATTGCTGCTTACGAGAAATTGGGCTTTGTCATGATGGGCGATAAGCAAGAAAGCACTCGTAAACCTGGTTTGTATTACCAGCGGATGATTAGGAACGTAGCGAGGTAATTGCTGCATTTACTAAGGCAGCAGAATCTGCGTCCTTGTAAATATACGATGCCGATACTTGAATCCAATTGCCATTAACCAGAATATTTGCGTTCCAACTATGGATTTCTCGAGCATTCATGGCAGCCTCGCTAATTACAAATATTTTATCTGCAGTTACTCCAACAATATTTTTCTCCTCGAACCCCGCAGCTTTCCATCCAGCTATTCGCGAATCAAAGAGTTTATTAACATCTTTGACCCATGAAACTGTTGTGCCAATCTCTGCTTGTTGAACACCGTAGGTGCAGGCAATCCCACCACCTTTCAGGATTGCCTCTAAATCAGTGCCAGCAGCGGGTTGCCAGTCGGTAGGGATATACATGGGATTTGCAAGGTCACTAGGAAGAGCGGACAAGATATTTGTGTCATTGCAATTTGCCGGAGGTTGAAAAGCTGGTGACGAAGTTGGAGCCTTAGTTGCAGTTCCACACCCAGCAAGAAGTATTACAAGTGATGCAATTAGTGCGGACTTCTTGAGCATAGTTATAACTGAACTCGATACTGACGCTTACCGGATTCGAGAACATATGTGTCATATAGCTTTCGAGCGGTCTCGTTATCTGCATCAGTGTTCCAGTAGAGGCGAGAACATTTATTTTCAAGAGCGAAGGCTTTTACATAGTCGATCAAGGCACGACCAGCACCAGTCCCACGTGCTTCCGGGGTAACGAATAGATCTTCGAGATAGCAGTGGCCATTGGGAGACCAGGTAGAGTTTTGCAAGTTGTAAGTTGTAAAACCAACTACTGAACCATCTTTTTCAGCCACGGTACATTTCATATTGAATTCTGGATCCATGATTCGATTCCATGTGCGTTCAGTCTGTTCTGGGGCTACCGATGTCTTGTAGAAATCAAGATAACCCTGCCACAGGATTAACCACGTGGCTTTATCACCAGCTTGAACAGGACGTACTGAGACTGACATTAGAGACCGAAACCCGGGTACTTATCCGAGACAAGGATTAACGCATAACCGCTAACTCTGTTCCAGAAACGAATTGTTTTAAGAACGAACTTACCTGCCCACTTTGGATAGTTTCCGGTCACAGAAGTCATAACCCATGCAATCAGAGTCATTCCAAGAGCGATTACTGAGTAAATAATCCCGACAATTACAAGTGGAATTGCCAATAACCACTTCACAAGAGGCAGCCAGCGATTGAGCGCCTTTCCACCTTTGATATCAGGAAAGGAAACTTCAATATTTTTATTGCGCTCGATCGATGGGTAATCATCGGTGAGCAAAAGTGCATAAGCAACCACACGAGTCTGAAGTTCAAGAAAGGCTTGGTTGAAGGTGAGCAGATAGCTGGGATAGACCTCGCGGAAAACAAGAGTCAAGAGAGCTGGGACCACAATCAGGCCAGTTGCCCATCCCGCATTTGAATTAACTGCAAATGCACTGACGAAGATTGCCATTGGGAAAACAAGGAGGCCTCGCCAGAAAACAGTGGCTCTATTGCGCTTCTTATATGTAATTTCGATATCGGTCTTGATCTGTTTGCTCATAGATTTATTCTAGTCGTGGCATATACCCTTGCCCAATGAGTACGCGTGAATATGCAGTAATAACTGGAGCTAGTAGCGGAATCGGCGCTGCTACCGCCACATTGCTCGCAGAGAATGGTTACCACGTAATTGCTGCGGCACGTCGTAAAGATCGTCTCGATGCACTTGCGCAATCGCATCAAAATATCGAAGCGGTCCAACTCGATGTTACCGACCAAGCCAGCGTTGACGCACTTGCATCGCAATTGAAGGGCAAGCCAGTTGCAGTGCTGGTCAATTGTGCGGGAGGAGCTTTTGATGCAGCTTCAGTTGCAGATGCCGACCCCGAAATTTGGAAGAAGACATTTGATATCAATGTGGTTGGTTCGGTTCGTATGGTCAAGGCAATTACTCCTTTGATGAGCGCCCATGGCCGAGGTCATATCGTGATTATCTCTTCTACTGCTGGACATCGAGCCTATGAAAATGGCGGAAGTTATGTCGCCTCAAAGTTCGCCGAAACTTCATTGGTTGAAACACTTCGGTTAGAACTCAACGGCCAGCCAATTCGCGTTACAGAGATTGCTCCGGGAATGGTTAAGACTGATGAATTTGCAAAGGTGCGATTTAGCGGAGATATCGAACGCGCTGCCAAGGTATATGAAGGCGTTACGCGACCTTTAACTGCAGCCGATGTTGCCGAATCAATCCGCTGGTCAGTAACTCTTCCTGATCACTTCAATGTTGATTCGATGACGATTCGCCCAATTGCACAAGCGGCGCAACATAAGGTCTATCGCCAACCGCTTTAAGAGATAACGACGCGGTACTGCGCAAGAGTTGCATCGGTGGCATATGCGATGCGAACACCGGCCGCCCGTGATGCGCTTAAACCTTCCACAATCTGCGCAGTCAAGATTTCTCCAGGTGCTACGACTGCAACTCCTGGAGGATATGGCGCAATCAAATCTGCTGAAATGCGGCCGATTGCTTTATCGGCGCTCACTAATTCAGTATTAGCGAAGTAGGCATCTCGCATCGATGTTGCACGTTGTGGAACAACTGACCAGCTCAGCGCTGTGGCGCTTTCACGACGTTGCTCTTGGCGCTTCTTGAGAATTGGAATCAGCGCATCTGCCAAGTAATCGAAATCGGCTTGGGTATCGGCAATAGTGCCAAGAAATACGATGGTGTCGCGATCGGCCATTTCAACCCGAATTCCCTTTGCCTGTAAATCATTTTCGATATCGACACCTGAAGCACCGAGTTGTTGAACGCGCAGCACAATCTTGGAAGGATCAAACCGCCCTGCTGGAAAATCAGAGGGATAGAGAAAAATTGGAAGTGGAAATTCGGCCTGGACCATCTCTTTAAAGCGGTGAATATTGTTGAGTAAGGAATCAATTAACTCTTCGCCACGAGTTTCAAGAAGTGCGCGCACGCCATCAATAGATGCCAATGGTGCTCCGGCCGGGGAAGTTGTGTGCGTTGTTTCAAAGCTCTGTTCTAATCGTTCAGCACTTAATAATGTGGTGCGCGCGAGTAGTAAAGCTGAAGCGCTATAGCCAGGTAAAGCTTTATGAGTACTAGTAATCAGTGCATCTGCACCAACTTGAAATGCATGGCGCGGAAGATCTGGATGGAAACCAAAGTGTCCGCCCCATGCCGCATCGAGAATGACAGGAACGTCGACCGCATGTGCTGCAGCAATCAAGGCTGGAAGATCGGAAATAGTTCCGAGATAACCGGGTTCGGTTAAAAGTACTGCAATAGGTTTTTCGGCAAGTGCGCGCTGTAGTTCTGCAATAGCAATTCCGATGGGAACTCCAGTTGCCGCATCAATCTCAGGTGACATCCAAATCGGTTCAAGCCCTGCCAGCACTAGTGCACTTAAGACAGATCGATGTGCAGTTCTAGAGACTGCAACTTTGTCACCAGGTTGGCCGAGTGCAAAGATAATTGCTTGATTTGCGTGAGTAGATCCACCTGTTGAAAAGCGCGCGTAATCTGCGCCCCACAATCTGGCCGCTAACGCTTCAGCTTTCTTAAGAGTCTGATTTGTTAATTTGATTTCATCGAGGCCGCCATAGAGCGGAGTATCCGAATCGACGACTGCTCCAAGGCCAGCATCGAGAGCGCTGGTCTTCTGCTTATGACCGGGAATCGTGAATGGAGTTCGAGAGCTTTCAAAGTAAGAGAGATAGGCGTCGAGAAGTGGTGCACTGTCTCGGAGATTGCTCATGTGGCAAGCCTAACTTGTACCCAGGAGTACTTGGGCTCGCAGATTAAATTGATGGGCTTAGACTTTCTCCATGACATCAAAGGACCCCCTCCCTCAATCACGCCATCTGGCCACTGAAATTCCAGGGCCGCTATCGACTGCAGCAATGCAGCGACGTAAAGAGGCTGTATCTGGGGGACTAGGAACTGCGATGCCGGTGATTGTGAGCCGTGCGCACGATGCAATTATTGAAGATATCGATGGCAATCGCATTATCGATATGGGTTCCGGTATCGGTGTAGTCAGCGTTGGAAACTCAGCGCCGCGCGTTGTGAAGGCAGTGCAAGAAGCAGTTGCAAACTTTACGCATACAAACTTCACCACTGTTCCATATATGGGATACATCGAAGTCTGCGAAGCGCTTAATCGCTTGACTCCAGGAAAGTTTAAGAAGAAGTCGATCCTGCAGAATTCAGGAGCCGAAGCTGTAGAAAATGCCATCAAGATTGCCCGCCACTACACAAAGCGTCCAGCGATTGTTGTATTCGAACATGCTTATCACGGACGTACGAATTTGACGATGGGGCTAACTGCAAAGAACATTCCTTATAAAGATGGCTTCGGACCATTTGCTAACGAGATCTATCGCATGCCGATGCCATATTCATACCGCTACGAGGGCAACCTTGCGACCATCGCAGAAGATTCTCTAGCACATGTAATTTCCAAGATTGAGAAAGAGATTGGCGCACATAATGTTGCAGCAATCTTGATTGAACCCGTTGTTGGCGAAGGCGGATTTATAGTCCCTCCAGTTGGTTTTATGCCAGGACTCCAGAAGTACGCAACCGAGAACAAAATTGTCTTTATCGCCGATGAAGTTCAGTCCGGCTTTGCTCGTACCGGCAAAATGTTTGCAGTCGAACATGAAAATATCGAACCCGACATGATTATCTCTGCGAAGGGAATTGCAGGAGGCATGCCACTTTCGGCAGTTACTGCTCGCGCAGAAATTATGGATTCATCTCACGTAGGTGGCCTTGGTGGCACTTACGGCGGAAACCCAGTTGTCTGTGCTGCAGCCCTTGCGGTCATTGAAACGATTGAAGAAGAGAAACTGGTAGATCGCGCAGCTCATATCGGAACAGTTCTTACTGAAGCGCTCAATGCACTTAAAGCGAAGTATCCGATTATTGGCGAAGTTCGCGGTCGCGGGGCCATGATGGCGATTGAATTAGTTCACGCAGGTACAAAGGATCCCAACTCAGAAGCGATGGCGAAGGTGATTAAGTATTGCCAGAGCAAGGGCGTTTTGATTCTGACTGCTGGCACATATGGAAACGTGATCCGCTTCTTGCCACCTCTGGTTATCACCGACGAACTTCTCAAGGATGCTCTCGGCGTCCTTGCTGAAGGTTTCGCAACTCTCTAACTCGAAAGAAAATGCACGAGCCTACAATTTCAACTCCTCGTTTGGAGCTAGCGCATATCTCTGCACAAGGAATTATTGATCTTCTCGAAGAGAAAAATGACGTGGCTGCAATCGCGGGAAGACCTTTTTCAAATCCACATAAAGTTCTGATGCGCGAATCAGGGCCACTCGGGTGGAGAGTTCCGCAGGTTAAGAAAAATCCCGCAGTAAATAAATGGTTTGTCAGATTTATCGTTCTCGCAAGTTCGCGCGAAATTATTGGCAGTACCAGCTTTCATGCTGCGCCAGATGAAAGCGGCATGATTGAAATAGGCCTCGGCATAGAAGAAGCATTTCGCAACCAGGGTTATGCGCGCGAAGCGCTTACAGGCATGTGGAGCTGGGTCTGTGGCCAACCAGAGGTAAAGGTTTTGAGGTACACCGTGAGCCCCGACAACCTCCCATCTATTGCTGTGATTAACTACTTCGGATTCAATTACATGGGCCAACAGATGGATGAGATTGATGGCCCAGAAAATATTTATGAGATGAGCGCCGCAGAGTTTAGGCAGAGATGGGGGAGCAGAGATGAGCGATGAATTCGATGCCATTGTTGGCGACTTCGACGATGAACTCGATCTGACTCTCTACTCAGATGCGGCAGAACTTGCGGAAGAAGTTACCGTTCAAATTCTTGCGGCGATTGAGAAGGGTCTGAAATTACAGAGCCAATTTCACCTTGTTCTCACTGGTGGCACCCTTGGAAATCAAATTTCTGAGGCGCTAGTGACTGAATTCAACGCTGATCCCGATTCCTTTAAAGGCTTACATATCTGGTGGAGCGATGAGAGATTTGTCGAAGCCGAGAGTATTGAACGCAACTCTTTTCCATTTCATGGCACTGTCTCCAATAAAAACATTGTGATCCATGAGGGATTAGCGAGTGATATTGCAAAAAATATCGATGAAGCTGTAGCTGATTATTCGCTAGCGCTCGAAGATGTAGATCTAGATCTCAACATTTTAGGGCTGGGTCCTGATGGCCATGTGGCTTCACTATTTCCGGGGCGCGCCGATATTGATGATACGCGGGTCATCTTTGCGATTACAGATTCACCAAAACCGCCTGCAGCACGAATCTCATTTACGATGAAGACAATTAACAGTGCAGCTGAAGTTTGGATTGTCGCAGCTGGCGAAAGTAAGGCAGATGCCGTGACGAAGGTGATTGAAGGCGATCTCACGATTCCCGCCAGTTATGTTCGGGGCAATTCGCACACACGACTCATTGTTGATACCGAAGCCTTCTTTTCTGAATAAATTCACCTTAAATTCGCCGCAATTCGCAAGCACCCCTGCGTAGGCGGTAGACTTCAGTCCTCAACGTTGAGAGTTTTCTACAACGAATAGGCTTACTTGATGGCAACTACGAATTTCGGAATGGTCGGCCTCGGCCGTATGGGCGCCAATATTGTCCGTCGCCTCCATCGCCACAACATCACATCTGCGGTCTATGACGTCAGTCCAGATGCAGTTGCCGCATTAGCTAAAGAAGGCTCAATCGGCGCCACAGATATGGCGCACCTCGCTTCTCAACTTTCTACACCGCGCACCATTTGGATTATGGTCCCCGCATCTGTCACGGATTCAACAATTGCCGCGATGGCTGAACATTTATCAGCTGGCGACACCATCATCGATGGTGGAAATAGTTATTACAAAAACGATTTAAAGAATGCAGAATTATTGAAGGCAAAGGGAATTAACTTTGTCGATGTCGGAACATCTGGTGGCGTCTATGGATTAGAGCGTGGATATTCACTCATGATTGGTGGCGATGATGCAGTCGTGAAGTCACTTGATCCAATCTTCAAAGCGCTCTGCCCAGGTGTTGAATCCGCAGAGCGCACACCAGGTCGAACCGGTGAACCTACTCAAGCTGAATATGGGTATTTGCATTGCGGACCAGTCGGTTCTGGCCACTTCGTCAAGATGATTCACAATGGAATTGAGTACGGAATGATGGCCGCCTTTGCCGAAGGCTTGGCGATTTTTGAAGCTGCAGATGAGATGAATCCTGCTTACGATCTTGATATCCCGGCAATTACTGAAGTCTGGCGCCGCGGAAGCGTTGTCGCTTCCTGGTTGCTCGATCTCACCGCTCAGGCGCTGGTTGAATCATCTGAATTAACTGAATATTCAACCGAGGTAAGCGATAGCGGCGAAGGTCGCTGGACAGTACAAGCGGCAATCGAAGCCGGAATCCCGGCACATGTTCTGAGCGCTTCGTTGTACTCACGATTTGCATCGCGCAATAACGATGAATTCGCTAACCGAGTATTAAGCGCCATGCGCTATAAGTTCGGCGGGCATAATGAAAAGCCCAAGGCGAAATAATGAAGGCAGATGCACTAGTTCTCTTTGGCGCGACCGGAGATTTGGCGAAGAAGAAGTTATTTCCAGCGCTCTATGATTTAGAAGATTTAGGCGAACTAGATGTACCTATTATTGGCGTCGCATCGTCAAAATGGTCACAAGAAGTATTCCGCGAGAATGCAGAGAAGGCCATACGTGCACGCAAACCTGATGTAGATGAGACGGTTCTCAATAAGCTTTTGCAAGAGATGAATTTAATAGTTGGAGATTACGAAAATCTTGAGACCTTCGAGAAGTTGGCTGAAGCGATAAAAGATTGCAAATTGCCGGTTATTTACCTGGCGATTGCACCAGAATATTTTGCGAAGATTGTTGATCAGCTCGATAAAGTAGGAATCACTAAACGAGCAAGAGTCGTTGTTGAAAAACCTTTCGGACGCGATCTCGAAAGCGCAAGAGCTCTTGATTCTGAATTAAAGAAGATACTTCCAGAAGAGCAGATTTTCCGTATCGATCACTATTTAGGCAAAGAAGCAGTAGAAGACCTGCTGGTCTTCCGCTTTGCTAATACCCTCTTTGAGCCAGTCTGGAACCGCAATTACGTCTCTAATATTCAGATTACGATGGCAGAAAATTTCGGTATCGATGGGCGCGGCAAGTTCTACGATGGAGTTGGCGCAACTCGAGATGTTCTACAGAATCACATCTTGCAGGTCTTAACGATGCTCACCATGGAGCCACCAATTGAGATGAGCTCAGAAGCGATGCAGAATGAAAAGATTAAGGTTCTCTCTGCGATTCGGGATATTAATAAGACCGATGTTGTCCGCGGACAATTTGAAGGATTTCTCGATGAAGATGGAGTAGCGGCTAATTCAGATACTGAAACCTTCGTCGCCATGAAGTTATTTATAGATAACTGGCGTTGGGCTGGCGTTCCTATCTACCTTCGAACAGGTAAGAAGATGCCAGAGACAGTGCTTGAAGTAATCGTTGAATTTAAACAACCACCACGTGCGCTCTTTGGTAAGAGTCAATCAAATCAGGTGCGTTTCCGCCTCGGCGCAAAAGACGGCGTAGATTTATCTCTACAAGCAAAGAAACCAGGAACCAAGCTGATAACTGAAACGGTTGATCTATCGGTTGAATTCGTTGCAGAATTTGGAGATCGCCAAGGTCCTTATGAGCGTTTGCTCAGAGCTGCAATTCTCGGAGATCATTTCCGCTTTACTCGCATCGACGCTGTGTTGCACTCGTGGCAAATTCTGGAAGATCTCTTAAAGAATCCAAATCCAGTGATTTCGTATGAAAGTGGCACTTGGGGCCCAGCTGAAGCACAAGATCTGATTCCGGGTGGTTGGTCGCCGGTTGGTACAGAAGCTGAGAAGTTAAAAGACCTTCACCATTAATTAATCGCGCGCTTGACCTGATTTATGGGTGTAACGTCCCATGAACTCTTCCTTT
>JBAXLF010000022.1:0-16106 GCA_037134955.1 Actinomycetota bacterium
AGACCACAGTTGCACCTGTAAGAATTGCAATGTCCTGGAGCATCGCCTTGCGACGATCTCCAAAACCTGGCGCCTTAACAGCTGCTGATTTAAATGTTCCCTTGATCTTATTTACAACGAGAGTTGCCAGCGCTTCGCCTTCAATATCTTCGGCAAGGATTGCAAGTGGCTTACCTGATTGCATGACCTTCTCGAGGATTGGTACGAGCTCCTTGATATTGGCAATCTTCTGGCTAGTGATCAAGATGTAGGCATCTTCAAGAACTGCTTCCATGCGATCTGTATCTGTTACGAAATATGGTGAGACATAACCCTTATCGAAGCGCATTCCTTCAGTGAGTTCGAGTTCGAGTCCAAATGTATTTGACTCTTCAACAGTGATAACGCCTTCTTTACCGACCTTATCCATCGCTTCAGCGATCATCTCGCCGATAGTTGCATCTGCTGCAGAGATTGATGCAGTTGCTGCGATCTGTTCCTTTGAATCAACGCTCTTTGCCATTGCGCCGAGTTCGGTCACGATGGCAGCTACGGCCTTCTCGATTCCGCGCTTAAGCGCCATTGGATTTGATCCCGCTGCAACGTTGCGAAGTCCTTCGCGAACGAGAGCTTGGGCAAGAACTGTTGCTGTTGTTGTTCCATCGCCTGCGACATCATCTGTCTTCTTAGCAACTTCCTTAACGAGCTCTGCGCCGATCTTCTCCCATGGGTCATCGAGTTCGATGTCCTTAGCGATCGAGACGCCATCGTTGGTAATAGTTGGTGCGCCCCACTTCTTTTCAAGTACGACGTTACGACCGCGCGGCCCAAGGGTTACCTTGACTGCATCAGCGAGTACGTTCATTCCGCGCTCTAGACCGCGGCGGGCTTCTTCATTAAAGGCAATCTGCTTTGCCATAGTTGTTAGCTCCTATTAATTACTTGTGTGGATGGGCCGTTCGAGTGATTATCACTCTCGGCCTCCGAGTGCTAACGCCAAATCTAGAGGTAGTTGAAGGAAGGCGCAAAACGAGCGGGATTTAGCGGGCGGTGCGGGCCTGCATGCGGGCTTCGCGCAGACGGCGGAGGCGCTTGACCAGCATCGGAGAGGCTTCGAGGGCATCGTCGCGATCGATGAGGTCGTTGAGTAATTGGTAGTAACGAGGTGCGGTGAGGTCGAAGAGCTCTTTAATAGCAACCTCTTTAGCACCTGCAAAGCGCCACCAGTTACGTTCGAATTCGAGGATGCGCATCTCTAAATCGGTCAATGAAGTTGCGGCCGATTCATTATTTTCCAGCGCAGACATGTGGCCAATCTTAGATTGCAGGCGCTACAAAGTGTGGGATTTGCGGGCGGCTTTCACAATATTGCGAAGCATCGTAGGAAAGATGAAGTAGTGAAATGGTGAAACTAGATACCAATAGAGCTGACCACCTAAACCGCGCGGCGCAAAGAGCGCATCTTGCGTAACAAAGGTTGATCCGTCTTTTTCAGTTAATGAAAATTCCAACCACGCCTTGCCGGGCAGAATCATTTCGGCATACAGTCGCAAACTCTTTCCATGTTCCATCGCTTCTACGCGCCAGAAGTCGACGCTATCTCCTACGCGCAGATGCGATGGGTCGCGTCGGCCGCGACGGAGTCCGACTCCGCCAACCATGCGGTCGAGTAGACCGCGCAGATACCAGAGCCATCCGGAACCAAACCAACCGTGTTCGCCACCGATTCCTTCGATCTGTTCCCAAATTTTTTCTAATGGAACATCGGCTGTAATTTCGCGATGATCTTTCAGCATCAACTCGCCAGCCCAATCGGGATCGCTCTGCGCCTTCTGCCACGGCGCAGTTGGATATGCCGCATCAGACCACCTTGTATCAACGTGATTTTCTGCAACGCGGGTCAGCGCTAACTCAATTGCTTGCGAAACAGTCAGTAAACCTTCTGGTGGGAGCGGAATAATCTCTGTAATGCTCTTGCGTGGATCTGCAACAACTTCGCTGATAAGTGATTCAACCAGCGGGCGAGCAAGCGATGTTGGTACCGGTGTAACAAAGCCGATCCATAAGCTAGAAAGCTTGGGAGTTAAGACGGGAACTTGAATAATCATGCGCTTGCGCAACCCCGAAAGCTTTGAGAATTTCTGCATCATCTCGGCATAGGTAACGACTTCAGGTCCGCCGATATCGCAGATACGATCTTGCGGTTTATCTAAATTTGCAGCGTTGCGCAGGTAGTAGAGCACATCGCGGATTGCAATGGGTTGTGTGCGATTCGAGACCCACTTAGGTGTCGTCATGATTGGCAGGCGGTGCGTTAAGTGGCGCAGCATTTCAAAAGAAGCTGAACCTGAACCAATAATGATTCCGGCGCGAAGTTCCAGAACAGGGACTGAAGAAGAAGCTAAATTCTTGCCAGTATCCATGCGCGAAGTCAGGTGGCGGCTGCGGTTTTCATCGTTGGCTATTCCACCCAGATAAATAATCTGCTTCACATGTGCGGCTTCTGTCGAATCTGCAAAGCGCTTTGCCATCTGCGCTTCGATTGTTTCAAAATCAGTTGAAACATTGATGGAGTGCAGTAAGTAATAGGCGGTATGAACACCAGCGAGTGCACGATCGAGATCTTGCGAATTAGTTGCAGTACCTTGAACCACATCGACTCTATCGGCCCATGGTTGTTGCGCAATCTTCTTTGCATCGCGAACAAATACGCGGACTTTTTTCCCGTCGCTCAATAAATCGCGGACGAGTCGGCCGCCGACATATCCCGATGCCCCAGTGACGAGATATAAACGCCCCTCTGAGGCTGTCTGATGATTCTGCGATTCCATGTATCTGAGCCTAGACTCACCCCATGGCAACTTCTACCCGACCTCGCGTAGTCATTCTCGGCGCCGGTTTTGGTGGACTCGGAGCTGCAAAGGCTCTCGCAGGAAAGGCCGACGTCACCGTCGTTGACCGCCACAACTTCCAAACTTTCTTACCTCTTCTCTATCAGGTCTCCACTGCTGGTCTTGCAGCAGACCATGTTGTTCATCCAGTTCGCGGCGCACTACGCGATACCGGAGTTCAATTCCGCATGGGTTCACCAATTTCAGTCGATCATAAGAACAGAACGGTCAAACTCGATTCATCAGAAGTTCTCGAATTCGATCATCTGATTGTCGCTCTCGGTTCGGCCACAGCAGATTTTGGCGTTCCCGGAGTTACTGAACATGGCCTTGGCATGAAGAGCGTGCATGAAGCGATCTCTATTCGCGCAGAAGTTATGCGCCGCTTTGAAGATCTCTGTCGCTTTGAAGATGACACTCGTTTATCTATCGCCGTTGTTGGTGGTGGACCAACGGGTGTTGAGATGGCTGGCGCACTTGCCGAACTAAAACGCGGACCGCTCAAGAACGATATGGCGCATGCTGCCGACCATATGGATATTTATCTAATTGAAGCAGGGCCACGAATCCTGCCGATGTTTAGCGAGAAGTTATCGGCGCGCGCAGAATCTGATCTCCACAAATTAGGCGTCTTTGTAAAGACCAACACTGCAGTACGCGAAATTAAACCGCGCCAAATTATCGTCAAGGAAGGCGAACCAATTCCGGCAGAAGTAACTATCTGGGCAGCTGGCGTTAAGGGCGAACCAACAGCAGCGCTCTTGAATTTACCAATCGTTGGCACACGTATTGATACCGATGAAAATCTAGAAGTGAAACACTATCCAAATATCTGGGCCATCGGCGATATCAATGGCACAAAGGGCGCAGATGGCCGCTTCCTACCAATGGTTGCACCAGTTGCACTGCAACAAGGTAAATGGGTTGCAAAACAAATCCTTCGCAAAGGTGCCGGAAAACCTCTTCTTCCATTTAAATATCTCGATAAGGGATCGATGGCAACAATCGGTCGCCATAAAGCGATCGTTGAATTCCGTGGGCTGCGTATGACTGGTCCATTAGCGTGGTTTGCTTGGTTGTTCTTGCACTTGTTCTATCTCTTGGGCGGGCGTAACAAGATTGGCACCATTGCAGATTGGACCTGGAACTACCTGACATTCGATCGCGGCAATCGCCACATTATGGATTCCATGTAGATGCCGCAGTATCTCGACGTTGATGGGCATCAGGTTTATTCATACGAATGGGATAACAACGGAGAAGCAGTAGTTCTACTTCACGGTGGCTTGAGCCAAACCTCGCACTGGGATTCGTACATTCTTCCCGCTGTTGAAGATGAGTTCCATGTCTTTGCCTATGACCGCACTGGCCATGGATTTACAGGTGATCAACCAAAGAGCTTTCACTACCAACACCAAACCGATGAAGCAATCTCGTATCTCAAACAAGTTGTCAAAGAGCCGGCCCACCTCATTGGGTATAGCGATGGCGGAATCATCGCGCTCATGGTCGCCATGCAGCAACCAGCGCTAGTTCGTTCCATCATTACTTTGGGTGCCAATGTCCATCCCAGTGGCATCTTTAAGCTTGATGAATTTGATGGCAACGTCTCTGCGGAAAATCAAGAGGAGTACAACCGCACATCCCCCGATGCTCCAGAAACTCTTGCTAAGAAAATTCAGAAGATGATTGAGATTCAAAAGAGTGAGCCGGATATCTCGGCGCAAGAGTTAGCCACCATCCAGTGTCCGGTATTAGTTATGGCAGGCGATGACGATGTTATTAAACATAGCCACACCGCTGAACTCTATGAAAATATTCCATTGGGACAGCTCGCAATTGTGCCTGCCACTTCTCATAAATTTATTAAAGAGCGTCCTGCGCTAGCCCAATTATTAATCCGCGAATTTCTCGAAGATTTAAGTTATCCCGTAACTCGCATGCCGATGCGCCGAACCAATCCAGCCGAGTAATTAACCCTCGTACGGAGTTATGGTTCCGGTCTTTACATCGTAGATAGCACCCGCAACAACAACGCCTTCGCGCAGCAATGGATAAGAACGCACGCGATTGATATCGCTGGCGAGCGCACCCATTTGATCTGTAGTTGTCTTAAATTCCAGGCTTGAGGTATTCACGCCATATTTCTCTTCAATCAGTTTATGAATCGTGGCTTCATCACCACGCGCCATAGCGCAATCAGTATGTGGCATCACCAAGATGCGATTGACATTGAGTAGATAAGTAGCAAGAACCAAAGTACGTAATACATCTTCTGTGACGCGCGCGCCCGCATTACGAAGAATCTTGGCATCTCCAGAACGCATTCCGACAACTGAGAGCGGATTGATACGCGAATCCATACAGGTGACGATGGCCAGACCCTTTGCCGCCGACCCGGTGAGTTCGGAGTATTTAAAGTCTTTCTGGTATTCGGCATTTGCTGCCAAGAGATCATCGAATGAATCGTGAGGGAAAGAGTTATCTGACATTGCGACTCCTTTTCTCTTGCTGCGGAGTAATACTGGAGCCCCCCATCCGGATTGAACGGATGACCTGCTCATTACAAGTGAGCTGCTCTACCACTGAGCTAGGGAGGCGTACTGCGTCGGCAATTATGGCAGTTATCGCCAGATTGTAAAAATCGGCTTTTCACCTCATAAAACAACACTTTGGAGGTCTATTTTCAGATTCTTTTATCTCACTTCAAGTGAGAGGATTCACGCCATGTTGCCTAACTATTGGATGAGCCCCGAGACCAATTCAATCAACCGCCTCGGCATGCTCAATATCGAGCACTTCGAAACTATTTCGCTCGATGGTATTTGGCGCTTCCAGTTGTTGAGCTCACCTGACGACGATTCACGTAAACGTTGGACCAAGATTCCTGTTCCGGGTCTATGGACTATGCAACCTACAAGTGATGACTTCTTCGATAAGCCGCATTACACAAATACTCAAATGCCTTGGGATCACGTTGCACCAGAAGTTCCTGAGCTAAACCCAACTGGAGTTTACGAACGCGACTTTGAGATTCCATCATCATGGGATGACAAGCGCGTTGTCTTGCATCTAGGTGGTTACGAATCCGTTGCCTTAATTTCAGTCAATGGGGTTGAAGTAGGTCTAACTAAGGATTCACGACTTGCCGCTGAATTTGATATTACTGGTCAGATTAAGCGCGGTAAGAATAATCTGCAGATTAAAGTCACTAAATGGTCTGATGCTACTTATATCGAAGATCAAGATCAGTGGTGGCATGGCGGCATTACTCGTTCAGTAAAGATCTATGCAACGGAACATGTCTACATTGAAAAGTTTGAGACAACTGCTGGGCTATTAGCTGATGGCACAACCGGTACTTTGAAGATTGATGCCATCATCGGTTCAATCAATGGCAAAGAGACCGATGGTTATTCCATTCGTGCATTTATTGAAGAGCTGCCCAAGGTTAAAGCTGCGCATATGGAGCAGTCCTATAAAAAGCATGTCACACCTTTATGGACTGAGATGACTCCTGAACTTCGCGAAGCAGATCGTAAATATTTCGCTGGCGAGTACTGGCGCGGTGATATGCCAGAGAGCGCTAAGGCAAGCCGTCTCAAATTGAAATCTCCTTGGCCAGGGCGGGTTGTCTTAGAGACCACACTTCCCAAGGTCGCTGCTTGGTCTGCGGAAACCCCTCATTTATACACACTTCGTATCGAACTCGTCAGCCCTGGTGGCACAGTTATTGAAATTTCGCAGCAACGCATCGGTTTCCGCTCTGTTGTCATCAAGGGTCGCGAGATGTTGGTCAATGGTAAAGCTGTCTACATCTACGGCGTGAACCGCCACGATTTCAATCGCCTTACAGGTCGCGTCCTTTCTCGCGATGATATGCGTCAAGATCTACTCGAGATGAAGCGGTGGAACTTCAACGCAGTTCGTACATCGCATTATCCAAATGATCCGGCCTTCTACGATCTCTGCGACGAACTCGGTTTCTATGTCATCGATGAAGCAAATATCGAATCTCACGCTTTCTATGACGCAATTTCAAATGACCCACGTTATGCATCAGCATTTGTAGAACGCGTTGGCCGCATGGTGCAACGCGATATGCACCACCCATGCGTTATTTTCTGGTCACTAGGAAATGAATCTGGTCGCGGTAAGAACCACGAAGCTGCTGCATCATTTGCACGTGCGCTCGATCCATCACGTCCAATTCATTACGAAGGTGGAATCAACGGCACCTGGACCGGTGGACATTCACTCACCGATGTTGTCAGCCCGATGTATCCATCTATTAAAGCAATCGTTGATTATGCAAAGTCAGGTAAGCAAGATCGTCCATTGATTATGTGCGAGTACTCGCATGCGATGGGTAACTCCAATGGAAATCTCAAAGAGTACTGGGATGCCATCTACTCCACACCTGGACTACAGGGTGGATTTATCTGGGAGTTCTGGGATCACGGAATCGAACAGACTCTGCCTGATGGAACAAAGCGTTCTGCATATGGCGGAGACTTCGGCGAAACTCCACACGATGGCAACTTTGTCTGCGATGGAATGGTCTTCCCGGATCGCACCCCAAAGCCAGCGATGCATGAATTTAAAGCGATCGCAGCCCCTGTAACGATCACAACAACCAAGGCATCTGCTGGTTCATTTACAGTCACCAACCGCCAATTCTTCAAAGATCTCGCTGATTTTGAACTCTTCTGGAGCATCAACCGCGATGGTGAAGTCATCGATAGCGGCAAGGTGGCGCTACCAAGAATTGCACCACAGAAGAGTGGAAAGATTTCGATTAAATCTCAATCACTCTTAAAACCAGATGGAGCTGGCGAACGCTTTATCAACTTCAGTGTTGTTCGCAAAGCGCGTACAGATTGGGCACCTGCTGGACATGAAGTTGCCTGGAGCCAATTTGCTCTGCCTTCTCGTAAAGAGACGATTAAACCTGCCAAGACCAATGAGCTCTTTGCATCTGCAGTCGATGACGCAGGTGAAATTCAGATTCCATTTGGCGTATTAGCACCAGAGCTCTCACTGTGGCGCGCACCTACCGATAACGATCGCATCGGTCGTATCACCAGCAAATGGGAGAACTACGGAGTTCGCGAACTCGCGCGCACAGATTGCACCATTACTGAGACATCCAAGTCATACAAAATTGTTAGCGAATGGCAGACAAGTACCGGTTATAAAATCAAACAAGTTCAACTCATTACGCCGGTTGCCGATGGTTACTCAGTAAAAGAGACCATTACCGTTCCACAGCAATTAGAAGATTTAGCTCGCGTCGGTATCAACTTTGAAATTGATGGCGCCTTGGGCAACTACACCTATTTCGGTATCGGAAGCAGCGAGACCTATCCTGATCGCAAAATCGGTCGGGTTCATAAGTGGGTATCTACTGTTGCTGAGCAATACACCCCTTATGTTCGCCCACAAGAAAATGGTGGCCATGCTGGAGTTCGCTGGTTCTCATTGACCGATAACACAGGTCGCGGAGTTCGCATCGATTTAGATAAGCCGCTCCAAGTTTCGGCTAATCCATTTAGAGCTGAACAACTTGCCGATGCAACGCACGATGTTGAGTTAGAGCCAACCGGAAATACCATCGTGCATATCGATGCTGCCCAACGCGGTCTCGGAACTGCATCATGTGGCCCCGATACCCTGCCGCAATACCTAGTGCGTGGCGGTACTTATAGCTTTACCTGGGTTGTACGAGCTATCTAATCGGCCACTTCACAGGGGTTGGATATTTAGCGCTACGACCATCACCTGATGATTTGCCGCGTAAGCGGCGATAGATCCAGGGCAGTGCAAAGATAATAAACCAAGCAACGGTGACGCTCTTTTCAATTACCCATGGCACTTGCTTTGCAGGTGGCAGAGGCGTGCGCCACGAAGAATCAAATGGCAGATTAAGTCGTTCGAGAACTGCTTGTGCAACGCGATAATGTCCTTCAGCATTTAAGTGCAGGCGATCAAAAGCTAAGAAGCGACGATCGCTAAAGAATCTCTCTTGGTTGGCATCGACAACGATTGCGCCAACTTCAGCGCCTACAGCGCGAACCCCATTATTAAATTCTGAGAAGCGCTGCTTCCACATCGCAGCAGCCTTACCTTTATTCCCCGTATCCTCAAGAACGGTAAAGAGCATCACGGTTGCACCAGACTTGGCAATTTGTCTAACCGCTTCTTGATAGAGCGGCACCGCAATCGCTGCTTGATATCCCGGACGTAGCGCATCATTGGCGCCGGCGTGAAATGTCACCAGCGTGTCTTTACCAGTTATATATTGCAAAGCAACCGGAACTTGATCTTCAACAACTTGTCCTAATAATTTGCCGCGGATTGCCAAATTCATATAGGTAAAGTCAGGGTGCGTTGCTGCCATGACATCTGCAACGCGATCGGCCCATCCACGATATTTGCCAGCAATGACTTCATCGGTCATTCCTTCAGAGTATGAATCTCCACAGACAATTAGACGTTGAAATGCCATAACGCGCTAACCCTTGCGACGAGCCTCATCTACTGCGTACAACGCGATGGAAGTAGCAACTGATGCGTTGAGTGATTCAGTAGATGCGCTAATTGGAATTGAGACAATCAGGTCGCACTTTTCACGGGTTAAACGAGCCAGGCCTTTACCTTCAGAACCCACGATAACCATGATGTTTTCGGTGGCAACCTTCATATCTGCGATCGCAGTATCGGATTCTCCATCGAGACCAACGACAAAGCAGCCCAGCTTCTTCGCTTCATCAATCGTGCGAGCAAGATTTGTTACCTGTGCAATCGGTAGACGAGCAGCAGCACCTGCAGATGATTTCCACGCAGATGCAGTCATGCCAGCGGCGCGACGTTCGGTCATCAAGACTCCTGATGCACCAAAGGCTGCAGCAGAACGAACAATCGCACCTAAGTTACGGGGATCAGTCACGCCATCAAGTGCAACCAATAACATCGGTTTCTTGGCGCGTTGAATGATTTCTTCAAAAGATGAATATTGAAAAGGCTTAATCGAAAGAATAATTCCCTGACTATTAGGTGATATTCCTTCAACTTCAGCGCGGTGTGCTTCGCGAATCTGCAGTCCATGATTGAGCGCAATCTGTAGAGACTCTGCAACGCGATCATCGACATCGATGCTGCGGGCTACCAGTAACTCAGTTGCCGGGACTGATTCGCGCAGAGCTTCGAGAACGGCGTTACGACCAGCAACGATTTCACCACGAAGTCCATCGCTCTTTGCAAATTTGCGAGGCGCAGCAGATGTCTTCTTAACAGCAGATTTCTCAGCAGCTTTCTTGCGCTTTGCAGCTGCGTGATATGGACGATCTTCCGCCTTTGGTGTTGGACCTTTACCTTCGAGGCGACGCTTATTGTTGCCACCAGTACCTGCTGATGGACCTTTCTTCGATTTACGAACTGCACCGCGTGGTTTTGCATTACCGGCCATCGTTATTTACTTCCATTTCCAGTAATCGACCAACGTGGTCCTTGTGCAGTGTCTTCAATAGTAATTCCTAAAGCGGCAAGGCCATCGCGGATGGCATCTGATGCCGCAAAATCTTTCCGTGCGCGCGCTGCAGTGCGCTGTTCTAGCGCTAATGTGATTGTGCCATCAAGGGCGGCAGTCAGATCTTCTGATTGACCAGCGGTTGCAAAAGCTGGATCGAATGGATCGCAGCCAAGGATTTCTAACGCTCCGCGGATCTCATTTGCCGAAGCCTCAATAACTGCAGTATCTCCGGCAGTAATCGCGCTATTTCCCGTGCGCAGAGCTTCAGAGATAGTAGCGAGCGCCGTCGGTACCGCTAAATCATCATTCATGGCATCGGTAAATGCTTGGCTCAATACTGGTGTTGGTTGAACCTTAAGAATTTCAACAGAGCGATTGAGGAATGATTCGATGCGACGAAATGCGGTTGCAGATTCAGCAAGTGCTTCATGTGAAAATTCCAACATCGAACGGTAATGCGCTGAACCTAAATACCAACGCAACTCAATTCCGCGCACAGTTTTCAGTAGCTCATGTACTTGCAATGAATTACCCAGAGACTTTGACATCTTTTCACCAGATGCCGTAACCCATGCGTTATGTAACCAGCGCTGAGCAAAGCCATAACCTGCTGCCTCTGATTGCGCAATCTCGTTCTCGTGGTGCGGGAAAATCAAATCAAGCCCGCCACCATGAATATCAAATGCCTCACCTAAATATTGATGGGCCATTGCAGAACATTCGAGATGCCAACCAGGACGACCCGGCCCCCATGGAGTTGGCCAAGATGGATCACCTGGCTTGGCCGCTTTCCAGAGCGCAAAGTCGCGCGGATCTTTTTTATAGGTTTCATCTGCGTCTGCAGCTGGTTGTAGATCATCGAGCTTCTGACGCGACAACGTGAGATAAGAAGATAATTTGCGAACTTCGAGATAGACATCGCCATTACCAGGTGCATAGGCAGCGCCCTTCTCAATCAGAACCTGCATAAGTTCGATCATCTGCGTGACATGGCCGGTAGCGCGTGGCTCATATGTAGGAGGCAGAACATTCAACGCTGCATATGCATCAGTAAATGCGCGCTCGTACTTCATAGCAACGGCCCACCAAGGCATCTCTTCATGCACTGCTTTATGCAGAATCTTGTCATCGATATCGGTAACGTTACGGATAAAAGTGACGTTATAACCTGATTTGGTTAACCAGCGACGCAGGATGTCAAAGTTAACGCCAGATCGAACATGGCCAATATGTGGGGGCGCCTGAACAGTTGCACCGCATAAGTAAATTCCAACTTCGCCCTTTTTTAGCGGAACAAATTCAGATGTGGTTCGCGAAAGTGTGTCATATAAAGATAGCGAACTCATTAGGTAATTCTAACGCTTGATTACTAAGGCAGATGCAATCGCTGCAATGCCCTTGCCTTCGCCCGTCAGGCCCATTCCATCAGTAGTTGTTGCAAGAATTGCGACCTCTGCCCCACCAAGTGCCTGCGAAATAGTTGCAATAGCTTCGGCGCGACGCGCACCAATGCGCGGACGATTACCAATGATCTGAACCGATACATGTGAGATCGAATATCCAGCATTGCTAATGAGCAGATAAGTCTCTTTCAAGAGCGTGACACCCGATGCTCCTGCGTATTCAGGGCGCGAAGTTCCGAAGTTACTTCCTAAATCACCAAGACCTGTAGCAGCAAAGAGCGCATCGCAGATTGCATGGGCTGCCACATCGCCATCAGAGTGACCATCAACGCCGACTTCACCGGGCCAATGGATGCCAGCGAGCCAGAGCTCTCTACCTTGGCCAAATGCATGTGCATCAACGCCAACACCGGTTGAGAATGATTGTGCATCGCCAAGAAATGTCAGCGCTGTCGCTAAATCAGAAGGAGTTGTTATCTTCAGAGCGCGTTCTTCGCCGGCAATAACCCGCACTTTGTGGCCGGCATGTAAAGCAAGTGTTGAATCATCGGTTGCATCGTGCGCACCTTGATGAATTGCGCTGAGCACTGAGTAAGAGAAACCTTGTGGCGTTTGAATCCGGCGCAGCGGCGCACGATCAACAGCGCTTACGACGTAGCCACTTGCATCAACGTTCTGCAGAGTATCGACAACGGCAAGTGCTGGAACAACGGCAACATCGCCAGCTTTGAGGGCTGCAACGACATTTGCTGCAAGTTCGCGCGTTGCCAGTGCGCGCGCTGCATCGTGAACCAAGACAAAATCTGCGCCGTTAATTGCAGCAAGTCCTGCACGCACTGAATCTGAGCGAGTAGCCCCACCAGTAACGACAACGACATCGTCGCCGACAAGTGTGCGGATTTGTTCTTCAAAACCAGCAGGTGCCGTAACAACGATCTGGTCGACAACACCTGACAGCGATGAAACTGCATGTTCGAGAAGTGTGCGATCGCCCAATTGAATGAGCGCCTTAGGAATAGCTGCACCGAAACGTTCGCCACTACCTGCGGCAGCGACGATGGCGGCGATCATGATGTAATTAAAAGTAATTTAAGAAGCGAGAACCTCGTCAAGGAGAGTCGCAGCCTTCTCTTCATCTGTGCGCTCGGCAAGTGCGAGCTCAGAGACGAGAATCTGCTTCGCCTTGGCGAGCATGCGCTTTTCACCGGCAGATAAGCCACGATCGAGATCGCGACGATAGAGATCGCGCACAACTTCGGCGACCTTAATGACATCTCCGGATGCAAGCTTTTCGAGGTTTGCCTTATAGCGACGTGACCAGTTGGTTGGCTCTTCGGTATATGGCTGGCGAAGTACGTTAAATACACGATCGAGACCAGCTGAATCGACGACATCGCGGACACCGACGAGATCTACATTATCTGCAGGAACGCGCACAGTGAGGTCGCCTTGCGCAACCTTAAGAACTAGGTAGGTCTTCTCTTCGCCCTTAATTGTTCGAGTTTCAATTGCCTCGATAAGAGCTGCTCCGTGATGGGGATAAACAACGGTTTCGCCGACCTTGAATGTCATGTATTGCCCTTCGATAGACGACCAATTCTACCAGCCATCGCTGACATAGAAAACCCAGTTATTCGCCCCTAAACCAGCGTCAAATAAGGCTTATTTGACATGCGATAATTCGACCCATGCGTCGTCCATATATTAAGAAACTATCAATTGCATTGACAGCTACTGCACTCGCTCTGACATTAACTGCATGCACAGGCGCTGGTCCCAATGCGGCGACTCGCTTAATTAAGCGCGTGACTGATGGCAACGAAGCAAGCGTTACAACAAATGGAAACGACCTCTCAATTACCAATTTGCTCCTAGTCGCAACTGAAGATGGATCAGCAGTTGTTGTCGGAACCATCGTCAACCACGCCGCAACCGCCGATGCACTGCTCGGAATCGCAGCAGGTGGCACAACTGCAAAACTCACCGGCGAACAGAACTTGGTGCAAGATAAGCCAATTCGTTTCGAAGGCGACTCAGCTAATGCCAAAGCAGTATTCGCAGGCGTTGGTGCGCAAGCAGGTAAGAACGTGAAGTTATCGCTCGCCTTTGCTCGCGCTGGCGTTGTTACAGTTGATGCAATTATCCGCGATAAGCGCGATACCTACGCCAACATCACAAGTAAGTAATTACTTCTTTCCCTGATTTGCAACTGCAGTAATAGCTTCTGCCGCTGCCGCTGGATCTAAGTATTCGCCGCCCTTTTTCACTGGCTTAAACTCTGCATCTAATTCATACAACAGTGGAATACCAGTTGGAATATTGAGCCCGGCAATATCGGCATCAGAAATTCCATCAAGGTGCTTCACTAATGCACGTAGCGAATTTCCGTGAGCTGTAACCAGCACCGTCTTGCCCGCTTTCAGGTCAGGAATAATTGATTCGGTCCAATACGGAACCATGCGCACCACAACATCCTTGAGGCATTCAGTCAGCGGCATATCCGCACCTAAATCTGCATAACGCGCATCGCCATCTTGCGAGTACTCAGAGCCCTTTTCAATCGCAGGTGGTGGGGTGTCATACGAACGGCGCCACAACATAAATTGTTCTTCGCCATATGCCGCAAGGGTCTGCGCCTTGTCCTTACCTTGCAGCGCACCATAGTGACGCTCGTTGAGGCGCCAAGAGCGCTTTACTGGAATCCAGTGGCGATCACATGAGTCGAGTGCGAGCTGCGATGTATGGATCGCACGGCGCAAAAGAGATGTGTGAACTACATCAGGCAATAAACCACGCTCTGCCAATAACTTTCCACCGCGCGCAGCTTCTGCTATTCCTTTATCCGATAAACGAACATCGACCCAACCGGTAAAGAGATTGAGGGCATTCCATTCGGATTCGCCATGGCGCAAGAGGATTAGTTTGAAGTCAGACATGTGCGTATCTTCTCACATCACACTAGATGTTTAAATGCTTCGAGATTTGCCAAAGATTCACCACGACTTACCCGCCAAGCCCATTCGCGACGAATAGCATCTGCAAATCCCAATTCCAAGAGCGGATTAAATGATGAATCCGAATACTGCAAGACCGAACCAATTAAACGATCAATCTCTTGCGCATTCACCGCATCGAGTGGCAGGCGCCCCACTAGATAGATATCACCAAGCTCATTGATAGCAAAGGCGATGCCATACATCGCTGCATTCTTAGCCATGCACCACTTATGGACTGCATCCTCATGGGTGTCAGGTTTGCGAATCACAAAGGCGTTGATGCTTAAGGAGTGATCACCGATTACCAATGCGCAATGTGTCTGTAACTTCTTTTCACCTGGCAGGGTCACCATGAAGGTGTTCTCGCCCTGCTTCTCAAAATCTAAATCGTGTGATTGGAGAAAATCTTCAATCACATCGCGTGGATCGAGCGCCATCTATCCGATGTTCTTCTTCACATCTGCTCGTGCAGAAAGCACGCGGTCGTAAATATCGAGCGTTCCGCGCGATGTGGCATCCCACCCGAAGTGCGATGCATGTTCGACTGCGCCCATTGATAAAAGCACGCGACGTTGTGGCTCTTGCAGCAGACGAGCCAATACCGATGACCAGGCACGTGGATCGTGGCCATCTACCAAGACGCCAGAGATACCGTCAGCAACTGCTGTGCGAAGTCCACCAACTGCAGTGGCAACAACAGGTGTGCCACATGCTTGTGCTTCAAGGGCTACGAGTCCAAAACTTTCAGAATAACTTGGCACACAGACTAAATCAGATGCGCGATACCAATTAGGAAGTTCTTCGCGCAGAACCGGAGGTGCAAAGCGCACCACATCATCGATACCGAGCCAGGTTGTAAGTTCTTTCAACCGTTCAACTTCTGATTGGTTAGCACCTGATGCACCACCAATAATGTTGACGATCAACTTGGCGCGCAGATGCGGTGAGTGCGAGACGAGTTCGGCGATAGAGCGGATCAATACCTCTGGGCCCTTATGTGGCTGAATACGACCCACAAAGGTGATGATGTGCGCATCTTTATCAAGGCCCACAATCTCGCGAGCAGCCGCGCGACCTGTGCCAGGTGTAAAGACCTTGAGGTTCACACCAGGGCTGACAACAGAGACGTTATCTGGACATGCTTCATACAAAGACACCAGGCTGGCTGCCTCTGCATCAGTGTTGGCAACCAGCGCATCGGCTGCGGCCACAATCTGTGTCTCACCTTGCACACGGATCATTGGCTCAGGAGTTTCTCCTTCAGCCAAGTTCAAATTCTTTACCCGCGCCATAGTGTGCATCGTGT
>JBAXLF010000023.1:0-15087 GCA_037134955.1 Actinomycetota bacterium
TCGTAAGGAATTTATCGCAACTGCTGAAATCGATCGCGAACAGATCGACGCTTAAGCCAGTTTCTCTCGTAGTATTCATGAATGCGATATAGAGCACTCCCAGTTGTCTCAGCTCTCATAGTTGTTCTTCTTTCATCAACTCTTGCAAACGCGGCAACACCAGTGACAGGTAAACCTTGTAACTCATTGGGACAGATACAGATTTACAAGGCTAATAAATTCACCTGTATCAAATCTGGGAAGAAACTTATGTGGGGCGCACCTGTCGCAGTCACACCTGCTGTTGCCAAGCCATCACCTTCACCCTCTGCATCACCTTCGGCGTCACCAACGACAACCCAGACACAGGTGGAGCGTGTATCAATCTCCGTTCCAGCGCCTAAGGCCTATCCCAACTCAGTGGGCGCACTTAATACATCGAACTCTGCACCAACTTCAAGTTTTGAACTACCCGTTTCAGTTCAAGCCCCGCCAGCTGGAACAAATGTAAAGCTCTGGATCTATAACCCAGCCAATCAGAGAGAAAAAGCTGGTTCTCCTGGTATTTTCTTGGGCGCAACCGGATCTGAATGGAAATACTTTTCCGCCAATGCAGATGGAAGTTTCTATGCAAATCTTTCAGCTGGAAGTTATGGAATTGACATAGTTGAACCAAATACAACGCAGTATCTCCGAAAACGTTATTCGGCCAGCGTCAGCTCAAGTGGGGTCTTTTCAATTACTGGATTAACTTCAAATAGTGCAGGTTACTTCACCGTGACTGTCGATTTACTTCCTGTTGTCAATCCGGCCATTGAAGCGTTGAAGAAGAAGGTGCTTGCAGCAGCAACAATGCCAGTTTCGAGTTTTGTACCCTCATCATCGTGCCAACTCAAAGATCAGGTGACTCCTAATAGATCTTTATCAGTTGATCTCTCGGCGGGCTTTCCTAAAGTTGCAAATCGCCTGCCTTCATTTGGGCATATTAAGGCGTTGATTGTTCCGGTTGATTTTACAGATATCAGTGGCAAAGATGATCCGCTAACATACTTCGGGCACATCGCAGATGGCGTAAGTACCTTTTACTTAAAGCAGTCGTATGGTCAGTTGGCATTTGATTTTGAAGTAGTTCCAACATGGATTCATGCCCCATTTACATCCACAAAGTTTGGTACAGGGGGCACAGTTGGTAATGGTGACCCTGGCGGATATCTAAATGCTCTTATTGCCTTAACTGATGGACCTATTGATTACAGCTCATACGATGCTGTCTACTACTTAGTTCCGAAAGAGATGCCCATGGCAAATATGGGTTGGGGGCCAGCAATTACATCCCCACATTGGACCAGCAATGGCTTAATTATGAATGGCGCAACCGGTGGCGCCGATATGTACTACGTTGAAAATAATGGAATTCTTGGAGGCACGTGGAAGTGGATGGCTCACGAAACCGGACATGCCTTTGGCCTCTACGACGAAGATTTGAATCATGCCTCGCAGACCCTGGGCCACTGGAGCATCATGGCTATGAGCTGGTCTAACCATGCAATTGAATTGGGTGCATGGGATAGATATTTACAGGGCTGGCTACCGCAGACTCAGGTTAACTGTGTTGAACTGTCGTCACTTACTACTGATGGGTCGGTGACAAAGATTTCCCCAGTTGTACGACTTGATAAAGAAATCAAGACAATCTTGGTGCCGTTAACTTCCTCGAAGATTCTTGTCATTGAATCTCGTAAGAAGGAGAGTTTAGATAACATTGCGGCAAATAACGAAGGTGTTCTTGTTTATACAGTTGATATGAAAAAAGGTCAGCTGGGTGGAGGATATGAAATTCAGAAGAGGGTTGGTTCGACCGATCCAAATTTTGAAGACGCGGCGCTGCATGCCGGAGATTCGATCACGGTAAACGGTGTCAAAATTACTGTCATAGAGTTGAGTAGTGCGGGGGATTCGGTCAAGGTAAGTAAGGCTTAATCAATCGATACTAAGTCGAAGTACTCGTCTTTCCAGATATCTTCATCGCCATCAGGCAACAAGATCACACGTTCTGGTTTAAGGGCTTGGACCGCACCTTCATCGTGCGAAACCATAATGACGGCTCCTTGATATTCAGTGAGGGCGCCAAGGATTTCTTCACGTGAAGCGGGATCTAAGTTATTTGTAGGCTCATCGAGAAGCAGCACATTGGCCGCAGATACAACGAGGGTAGCCAGAGCTAAACGAGTTCTTTCGCCGCCAGAGAGTACTTTCACGGGCTTGTGAACATCATCGCCGATAAAGAGGAAAGAACCGAGCACATTGCGCGCTTCAGGTTCACGCAAGTCATCTTTTGAGGACATCATATTTTCCAGGATGGTGCGCTCGAAGTCGAGCATTTCATGTTCCTGTGCGTAGTAACCGAGTTTGAGGCCATGGCCTTGTTCAACTTTGCCGGTATCCGATTCAAGTTGGTTGGCTAGAATTTTTAGTAACGTTGTCTTTCCTGCACCGTTAAGTCCCAAGATAACAACGCGAGAACCCTTATCGATAACGCAAGATACATCGGTAAAGATTTCAAGAGATCCGTAATTTTTAGAGAGCTCTTCGCCCGATAGGGGAGTCTTGCCGCACGGAGCAGGAGTTGGAAAGCGCAGCTTTGCAACCTTATCTTTAACGCGAACATCTTCGAGGCCAGAACGTAACTTCTCGGCACGACGCAACATACCCTGTGCCGCAGTTGCCTTAGATGCCTTGGCGCGCATTCGCTCGCCCTGCTTCTGCAAAATTTCAGCTTTCTTTTCCGCGTTGGCGCGTTCTTTCTTGCGGCGATGTTCATCTTGTTCGCGCTGCAGGAGATATTGCTTCCAGCCCATGTTATAAACGTCGATCACATTTCGGTTTCCATCGATGTAAAAGACCTTATTTACTACAGTTTCGATGAGGTTCACATCGTGAGAGATGATGACCAATCCACCTGAGTAGTTGATCAGATAATTACGAAGCCAGATGATGGAATCTGCATCTAAGTGGTTGGTAGGCTCATCGAGAAGTAGAGTTTCGGCGCCCGAAAAAAGAATTCGTGCCAACTCGATGCGACGACGTTGACCACCCGAAAGAGTCTCCAATTGGTTATGAAAGACAGACTCCGAGACGCCAAGTGAGGTCGCAATAGCTTCGGCCTCTGATGTTGCGGCATAGCCACCAGCTGCGGAAAATTCTGCATCAACGCGGGTGTAACGCTCGAGCGCTTTCTCTAACTCTGCACCTTCTGTCGTTGCCATCTCTTGTTCGACTTGTGTCATGCGCGCTGCAATTTGATCGAGATCGCGAGCTGACAAGATGCGATCAAGAGCAGTTCCTTGATCTTCACCAGTACGTGGATCTTGGGGGAGATATCCAATCTTTCCAGTGCGTTGAACTGCGCCACCTGCAGGAAGATTTTCACCAGCGAGCACTTTGGCCAGAGTTGATTTACCTGCGCCATTACGCCCAACAAAGCCGATGCGATCGCCGTGATTGATGCGCACATTAACGCCTGAAACGAGAAGGCGAGCCCCTGCGCGGAGTTCGAGGGCAGATGTTGCAATCATTTGGCGAAGTCTCCCACAGTGAGGGAGAGATAAGAAATTAAGCGAGTCAATGACCGAAGGTCATATGAATATGACTATGCAGCGCCGATACGAGTTCTGCGAGGAACTGCGAAAGCTTTGCCAACTGCAGTGAGTTCGTCAGAGACCTGTTTGCGAACAGCTTCTTCGCTCTTTAAGAGAGTTGCGAGAGCCGCAATCACCGCTTTGAGTTCTTTTGACTCAGTTTCAAGTTCGAGTTTGCTCATCTTGGTTAAGCGACGAAGCGGCATATCCAAGATATAGGTGGCTTGTTCATCGTTGAGTTTGAAATCTTTGATGAGCTTCTCTTTTGCAGCTGCTGCATCATCGCTGCCGCGAATAATCTTGATGACCTTATCGATATCGATAATCGCTTTGAGGAGTCCATCCACTAGAGAAAGTCGATCTTCTGCCTTGGCCTTACGAAATTCTGAACGGCGACGTACAACTTCGATACGGTGATCGATAAATACCTGTAGAAGTTCTTTGAGTCCAAGAGTCTGCGGCTTGCCCTTAACCAGCGCAACTGCGTTGATGGCAAAGGCATCTTCCATGGGAGTCAATTTAAAGAGCTTTTCAAGAACATCTTCTGGCTCAAAACCATTCTTCAATTCAATAACAACGTTGGTACCGGTCTGGCCATCGGTGAGATCGATGATGTCGGAGATGCCTTGAATCTTCTTCGCCTTAGCAAGATCGGCAATACGCTCGACAATCTTCTCCGGACCGATATTAAAGGGAAGCTCCTTGATAACTAGACCCATCTTGCGCGATGTCACTTTAGAAATTTCGACGGAGGCGCGAACTCGGAAGGAACCTTTACCTGTTGCATATGCCTCGCGTACGCCCTCGAGGCCAACGATTTCACCACCAGTAGGAAAGTCTGGTGCAGGCATATGTTTCATCAATTGATTGAGCGTTGCCTTTGGGTTTTCAATCAAGAATTTAGTCGCAGCGATTACCTCGCCAAGATTATGTGGCGCCATATTTGTTGCCATACCAACTGCAATTCCAGAACCGCCATTTACCAAGAGATTGGGAAATGCTGCAGGAAGTACGAGAGGTTCGGCGAGCTGGCCGTCGTAGTTAGGACCAAAGTCGACTGTATTTTCATCTGCTTCTGCAACCATCGACATCGCAGCTGATGCCAGACGCGCTTCGGTATAACGCATGGCAGCAGGACCGGCATCGAGTGAGCCAAAGTTTCCGTGGCCATCGATGAGTGGAAGCTGCATGGAGAACGATTGCGCCATTCGGACAAGTGCATCGTAAATTGCCGAGTCACCGTGTGGGTGCAACTTACCCATTACTTCACCGACAACACGGGCGCTCTTTACATGGCCTCGTTCAGGGCGAAGACCCATATCGCTCATCTGATGAAGGATGCGACGATGAACTGGTTTTAAACCATCGCGAGCATCGGGAAGTGCGCGAGAATAAATTACTGAATATGCATACTCAAGAAATGACTCAGACATTTCCGAAGAGACATCGATATCAACGATCTTGCCAGGAAATTCTCCTGGCTTAGGTCCTACGACCTTTGCTGATTTCTTTGGTGGAGCTGCCTTCTTCGTTGCCATGGCGCGTATTCTGCCAAGTGATTGTGCTAAATCTTGGTACCTACACGCGGTCTTGCCCCAACGATTGCAACACAACGGGCTGCAACCTCAGTTCCGGCCATCAGCGCCCTCAACAAATCGCGATGATTAGTGAAATGTGCAATAAAACCTGCAGCAAATGCATCGCCAGCTCCGGTTGTGTCGGCCACCGTTGTTGGAATTGCAGGAACTGAGATTGATTCACCGCCACGAGTTTTTCCTATCGCACCATGCGAGCCACGCTTAATGATCACGGTCTGGCAATCACGCAGCAAGTGGTCGAGTGCTTTCTCGATATCGCTCTGACCAGAGAGGTAGATAGCCTCTTCTTCATTGAGAAGTAAGACGTTCATCAGAGGTAACCACGATTGCACTTCGGAGATTGCAACTTCTTTCATTCCGCCAACTGAGGCAGGATCGAAGTAGATTGGAATCGCAGCTTCTTGGATTTTGGTGATCATCTCTTTGATGCCCGGTAGCGACAATGGATCAAGCGGTGAATAGCCTGAAATATAGACAGCGTTATATCCGGCGAGATCTGGAAGATCGCCAATGTGCAGTCCGGAGTTTGCACCATTATCAGGGAACATGGTGCGTTCGCCGGTCGGATCTACCAAGACAACTACAACGCCAGAATGTCCTTCATCGACTACCAAGTTGTGATGACGTACTCCCAGCTGATCAAACTCCGCGACCAGAGCAGACCCGGCCGCATCATCTCCGACATGGCCCACAATCGTGGCTTCTGCATCTGTACGAGTCAGCCAGGAGGCGACATTTCCAGCTGCGCCGCCGCCGTGCGTGGAGATTTTTGCAGGGGTATCGCTTCCGTAATTAATCTGTGAAGGCATCACTTGAATTTTGGTAACGACGTCGAGCATTACATCGCCAATACATAAAACTTTGGCAGCCATAGAGTTACTTCGCTACTGCTACAGCGATATCAGCTGCTAGAGCTGAGTTTGATTTGATGATTTCAATATTGACTTTCAGTGACTCGCCTTCAGAGGCGGTATGGAAATGTTCGAGTAAGAACGGAGTCACCGCCTTGCCGACAATGCCGTTCTTGGCCGCTCCTAACAGCCCGCTCTTGAGAATCGCATCGTGTCGGGTGCGATCCATCTCTTTGGCAACGGGGTTAGCCACGATCAGAGCATGCACATCAGTTTTGAGTGCGTGACGCGCTTTAATAATCTGCGCAATCTCAGTAGCTGAATCAACTTGGTGTTCGATAGTGAAACCAGAGTCGGTGAGATAGAAGCCGGGGAAGTGCGTAGTTTTATATCCCACAAGTCCGATGGCGAGGGTTTCCAGACGTTCCAGAGTTGCTCCAACATCAAGGATTGATTTCACTCCAGCACAGACGACTGTAATATCAAGATCAGAGAGCGCCGTGAGATCTGCTGATTCATCAAATGATTCATTTGCTCCGCGATGTACGCCGCCGAGTCCGCCTGTTGCGAAGATATGAATACCAGCCAAGACCGCCAAGTGGGCAGTCGCCGCAACTGTGGTCGCTGCTGACTTTCCGGTCGCAGTAATGATTGCTAAATCTCGGCTCGATGCTTTTGCAATGTCGTCGCGATTGGCGATGGCAATTAATTGCTCATCGGTGAGGCCGATACATACTTTGCCATCGAGAATGGCGATGGTGGCAGGTGTTGCACCATGTTCGCGAACGATTGATTCAACCTCACGCGCTACATCGAGATTTGATGGGCGCGGTAGTCCGTGGCTGATAATTGTTGATTCGAGTGCAACAACTGGCTTTCCTGCAGCTAGGGCTGCAGCAACCTCTGGCGATGGAACGAATTCATACGAGTTCATAGCGCCAACAATACTCATGAGAAGATAGGCCTGTGCATTTATCGCAGATCATGCCCTCGATCTTCTCAACCTTGGGATTAAATTCTGCGAACGATTCGATCAACTGTGGTGAAAGTCCCACCGGTCGAGAGATTCTCTTTCTCGTTGATGGACTTGGCGCCGATGTATTAACTCACTATGCAGATGCCGCCCCCACTCTTGCAGGTATGCAGTCACGAGGAAGTGTGGCGACTTCATTTCCGAGTACAACTGCAACAAGTCTTGCCACATTAACCACCGGAGAAATGCCTGGTGCACATGGAATGCTGGGATACACGGTGCAAGTTCCTCGTAGTGGTGGCCGCATTCTTAACTCTCTTAAATGGGATGAACGCGTAGACCCAGTAATCTGGCAACCAGTTCCTACACTTTTTGAAAGAGCAACTGCTGCAGGAATTACAACAACACATGTTGCGGCAAAGCGTTATGAAAATACTGGGTTCACTCGCGCAGTTTTCCGGGGTGCTCACTATAAAGGCGCCAATATCGCGGCAGATTTAATCTCTGAAACGATTTCTGCGCTCTCTAACGCACCATCTTTTGTCTATCTCTATGTCAATGACTTGGATTCTGCTGGACATTCAGATGGCGTTGGTTCTGATAAATGGCTCGCAGCCCTGCGAGCAGTAGACCAACTCGCAGGCGATCTCATTGCAAAAGTTCCAGCGGGTACACGCATCTGGCTTACCGCCGATCACGGAATGATCAATGTGGGCGAGAAGATTATTCTTGGTGGAGAAAATGATTTACTGACAGATATTTCGGTCATTGCTGGAGAACCTCGAGCGCGCCATCTCTATCTCGCATCCGACAGCCCGCAGACAGCTAAAGAAGTAGTCTCTCGATGGGAGACCGCGCTAGGTTCGCAAGTGAAGATGCATACCCGACAGAGTGCAGTAGATGCAGGTCTCTTTGGAGCTCAGGTGACTATGGATGCATCAGAGCGCGTAGGGGATGTCATTGCGATTGCACAGAAAAATGTTGTGCTCTTAGATCCTGAACGCAGTGAAAAAGAAGGCGCGATGATTGGCCACCATGGTGGGGATTCAATTATTGAAAGTTCCGTGCCTTTACTTTTGGCACAGAAGTAACTTAATTATCTTCGGGAGACTCTTCCGATTTGCGGCCAAACATAATTTCATCCCATGAAGGGACTTTGGCGCGCGCTGTAATGCCATCTTGTGAATCTGTCACTGATGGCGCCTCGCGAATAACTGCGAGGCGAGGAGTCTCAGCTTTAACCTCTGGCTCTTCAAAGAGATCTGCAATACGTGGAATCTGTGCTTCAATCTTTGGTTCGGCAAGACGTGACGGATGTGTTGGCTCGGAGTGGATGATTCCGGGTGTTACAACTCGAGCAGGCGCTTCTTCATCAATGAGCCAAGCGCCGTTGTCATCTGCGGCATCGAGTGCGCGACGGGCAAGATCAAATTTCCAGGTAGCTAAACCATTTCCATCGCGGTTGGGATAGTGAAGTTCGATATGCCATGTGCCATCGGCCAATCGCCAGGTATTCCACGAGAGCGAATCGGTATCGACGCCGCGTGGAGCAAGTTTTGCTTGAACGACATCGAGGAGTGTGAGATCTGCGCGATGTGCATCTTTACGCATTACTAATTCGCGGGCACGAGAAAGAATGTATTCGCGCTCTTGCATGATTGGGCCAGAGAAACGTTCAATTTTATCGACAGAGGTTTGACCTTCGCGAGCGATCTGCTCGTAGCTTTCACCTGCACGAAGGCGACGCTGAATCTCTTTTACCGAGATAGCTTCGACAGAATCTGATGCAGGAACTGCAGTGAGTCGCGGTTGATTCACTGTTGCACGAAGAGTGTCACTGATACGAAGTGAATAATTATTCCCCTCGCCATCGACAAGAGCGAGATGCGTACCATCCTCGGACTTGCCGGTAAATCGAAGCTCACTCATGAGGGTGAGAATATCCGATGGGGTGGTAATTTCTCGAGAGTTAGACCCTTTAGACTTCATATATGTACGAGGAGCTGCTCGAATTAGCGCGGAAGGTAGGCGCAGATGCCGGCGCCCTTCTGATGGATCGCCCTCCTGCTTTTGAAATCGAGGAGAAATCCACCGCCATCGATATTGTCACACAGATGGATAAGAAGGCAGAGAAATTTATCGTGCAATCCCTGCTGGCAGCGCGTCCCGACGATGGCATGATTGGCGAAGAAGGTGCGGCAATTGAAAGTAAGTCGGGAATTACGTGGGTGATTGATCCACTAGATGGAACCGTCAACTATTTCTATGGATTACCTGGTTGGAATGTCTCCATTGCCGCCAAAGATCGCGACGGTTCAGTAGTTGGCGTTGTTACAGCGCCGACAATCAATTCAACCTGGTGGGCAACTCGAGGCGGCGGCGCATTCTTCAACGGTAAAAAAATTAAGGTAAATGAACCTATCGCCTTAGATCGAGCATTTATCGGAACCGGTTTTCAATACGATGTTTCACACCGCCTTCGCCAAATTGAAAATGTGGGACGGATGCTTCCACTCATTCGAGATATTCGACGTAATGGAGCAGCAGCCGTTGATATCTGCCATGTCGCAATGGGTGCACTCGATGCGTATTACGAAGATGGACTCAAAGAATGGGATTGGGCTGCAGCAAGTTTGGTTGCGACCGAGGCAGGGGCGCGCTTTGGTCTCTACGGCCAAGCTCCCTATATGACCACCCTCGCCGCAGGTTCGACTCTCTATGCCGAACTCGAGTCTTTCCTCGATCTCCACGCGTAATTTCTACCCCTCATCTGCCGATTTACGCTCAACCCCCCTTCTGTGGCAAGATACGCAGTCTGCACGGCGATACCGTGCTCAATTAGCTTCACAGTTAATTAGGTAATGAACAGGAATAACCATGAACATTCTCGACGTCGTAGATGCAGCCTCACTCCGCAAGGACATCCCTCAGTTCCGCGCAGGCGATGAACTCAAGGTGCACGTCCGTGTTATCGAAGGTAACAAGTCACGTCTTCAGGTATTCCAGGGAATCGTTATCGGTCGCCAAGGTGATGGAGTCCGCGAAACTTTCACAATCCGTAAGGTCTCTTACGGCGTTGGTGTAGAGCGCACATTCCCAGTTCACACTCCAGTTATCGAGAAGATTGAACTTGTCACAAAGGGCGATGTTCGTCGCGCCAAGCTGTACTACCTCCGCGATCTTCGCGGTAAGGCTGCCAAGATTCGTGAAAAGCGCGATGGCATTGTCGGTTACGGTGATGGAATTCTTTCGACTCCGGTTCTTGAAGCGGCTCCAGTCGTAGAAGAAGCACCTGCGGTTGAAGTTGTGGCAGAGGTTCCAGTTGAAGTTACGACTACCGAAGATGTCGTAGTAACCGAAGCTGTCGCTGAAACACCTGCAGAGTAACTAACTCTTCATACATGTCGCGCAAGAGCTCACTCTTTCGCGAGTTCCCGGTTCTTGTAATCGTTGCGCTCGCCGTATCTCTGATTATCAAGACTTTTCTTGTCCAATTCTTCTTCATTCCCTCCGGCTCGATGGAGAACACGCTACAAATCAACGATCGCGTAGCAGTCAATAAGATTCCATTTATCTCCAGCTCAATTCATCGCGGCGATGTAGTTGTCTTCCGTGATCCAGCTAATTGGCTTCCCGAACCTTATGCAGGCGCTGAGAATAAAGTTGTTGCAAAGATTAAGGAAGGCCTCGTTGCAGTGGGCGTTCTTCCCAATCCCGCGAAGCAGTACCTCGTCAAGCGCGTTATTGGCGTGGCAGGAGATCACATCGTCTGTTGTTCAAAGACAGGCGGGCTCTTGATTAATGACAAGGTAACTTCTGAGCCATATATCTTCGCTGGCAATAAACCGAGCGAGATGAATTTCAATGTCACTGTGCCGGAAGGCAAAGTATGGGTAATGGGCGATCACCGTGGTTCATCGGCTGACTCGCGATATCACCAAGATGATGTGAATAATGGATTCGTTCCAGTTTCACGTATTACAGGTCGCGTCTATGCAATTATCTGGCCCCTTAAAGATGCCGGCCTAGTTCCATCGCACGATCCCATTAAGCCGCTTAAGTAGTAATCTCATATGAAAGCGATCGAAGAACTTCTTCGTAACGCTGGTATTGCGCCAATCGCCGGAGTTGATGAAGCCGGTCGTGGACCGTGTGCTGGTCCCCTTGTAGTTGCGGCGGTAATTTTAAAAGATCCAACCGCGCCCGAATTATCAGAGGTGCGAGATTCCAAAGAAGTATCCGAGTCTAAACGTGAGATTCTCTTCGATGTCATTATGAATATTGCAGAAAGTGTCAGTGTGATTATTGTGCCGCCTGCTGAAATTGACGAACGTGGCGTTCATGCCGCAAACCTCGATGGAATGCGTCGTGCAGTAAAGGCGCTCACTGTTGAACCAGCATATGTTTTAACCGATGGCTATGCCATCGAAGGACTTGCTATTCCAAATATTGCAGTCTGGAAAGGCGATCAAGTAGTGACAGCAATCAGCGCGGCATCGATTATCGCCAAAGTGACACGAGACCGCATGATGATTGAACTCGATAGCCAATATCCGCAATATGGTTTTGCCGGCCACAAGGGCTACATCACAGCAAAGCACACCGCAGCACTTGCAGAGCATGGCCCGTGTATAGAACACCGCCGTTCTTTCTCTAATATCGCAGCTCTCCTTCAGTAATTTCCACAGCCTCTTCATCTCAACCGAAATTGGCGAAGGCCGGGATTTACCCTCCCGCGCATGATGAATAAAGCAACGACCCCGCTACTACAGCGTTTAGCTCTCTTCTCCGCAATTGAAGGAGGAAGCCAATACTGGTCTTCTCAGATTGAGGAATTTGGAATTGAAACTATTTATGAGCATCTTTTCCTAGGCATCTACAACGAAAAGAAATTTAGTTCAACTATTAGGAAAGTACAGCTCTTCGATGCCAATCAAGCATTTCGAGAAATTGACCAAACACAATCAACCTTTCTGACTCCAGAAGACCCTCGCTGGCCTACTTCAGTGGATTCGCTGCCGTGCCCACCTATCGGATTATTGGTAAAGGGAAATGCTGAAATTCTCAAGAACCGATCAATTTCAATTGTTGGCACGCGCAATCCCACACCGTATGGATCACGGATTGCAGGAGATTTTGCTGCAGGGTTTGTCGATCGCGAATGGGACATTGTGAGCGGGGGAGCATATGGAATTGATTCCGCGGCACATCGTGGAGCTCTCGTTGCAGAAGGTCGCACCGTTGCAGTGATTGCTTCCGGAATCGATCTCCAATATCCCGCAGGAAACACGCGGCTCTTCGAAGAGATCTGCGAGAACGGCGCAATCGTCTCTGAAGTAATGCCTGGTGTTGTGGCGATGCCTCATCGCTTTCTCATACGTAATCGCTTAATTGCTGCGTTATCCCAGGCAACTCTCGTTGTAGAAGCTGCATTTCGTAGTGGTTCATTACGTACCGCGCGAGATGCAGCTGAGTTGATGCGCCCTGTCATGGCGATTCCTGGTCCAATCAATTCACCCTCATCCGAAGGCTGTCATCGCCTGATTGGTGAGAGAGCCGCCGAATTAGTCACATCGGTTGCAGATGCCATTGAATTAATTTCAGCGCTTTAGGTTCTCAACCCATGTGATGAGAGAATGGGGTCATGAGTGATTTCCGTTCGGGCTTTGTCGCAATTGTCGGCCGCCCAAATACCGGAAAATCAACTCTTATCAACGCACTCGTAGGTAGCAAGATTGCGATTACATCGCCACATCCCAACACCACGCGCCATGCAATCCGCGGCATCGTCAATAACCCCGAATACCAGGCTGTTCTTGTCGATACACCCGGAATTCATAAACCAAAGACTTTGCTTGGCTACCGACTCAATGCTGTTGTCAACGAGAGCCTTGATTCTGTTGATATCGTGATGATGTGTCTTCCAGCTGATGAGGTATCTGGCGCTGGAGATGAATTTCTCGCTGCGGAAATCGCTAAGTATCCGCGAGCGAAGAAGTTTGCACTTGTCACAAAGACTGATTTAGTGGCGAAGAAGAATTTAGCAAATCGGTTATTGGGAATTTCATCTCTTGCCAAGGGATTTACATGGGATGAAATCGTTCCAATCTCAGCAGCGATTCATGAGCAAATCGATCTCCTCGAAAAGCTCATCGGCGATAATTTGCCTGTGGGGCCGGCCTTCTATCCCACTGATGTGAAGAGTGATCAGAAAATTGAGACCCTCATCTGCGAACTTATTCGTGAAGCAGCGCTACGTGATGCTCGTGAAGAGCTACCGCACTCGATTATGGTGACTATCGATGAGATGTCAGAGCGTGAAGAGAAGGGCTCTCGTCCATTCTTCGATATTCATGCAACTATCCACGTTGAGCGAGATTCACAGACTGGAATCTTGCTGGGCCATCAGGGAGAACGATTAAAAGATCTCGGAACGCGTGCACGTAAAGATATCGAGCGCGAACTCGGCGCACGTATCTTCCTGGGACTTCACGTGAAAGTCTCCAAAGAGTGGCAGCGCGATCCTAAACTTCTTGAACGCTTGGGATTTACTGAGCGCTAATAAAGCCTGTTGCAAGACCAATTAAAAGTAGTGATCCCAGCGCAACTCGGTAGATTACAAATGGTGTGAAGCTCTTCTTTGAGATGTACTTCATCAACCAAGCAATAACGATATAACCGATTACAAAGGCAGTAACTGTCGCAACCAGGGTCTCTTGCATGCTGTAGACCTTCACCGCTGTATCTCCGAGTGATTTCTTGAGTTCGTACAAGCCACTACCAAAGACGGCAGGCAGCGCGAGTAAGAATGAGTAGCGCAGAGCAGCTTCGCGCTTATAGCCGAGCAATCGCCCGAGTGCGATTGTCGCTCCGGATCGAGAAACTCCCGGAACAAGTGCCAGCGATTGCGCAAAGCCGTAGAGAATTCCATCGCGCACATTGAGCGTTGCAAGATCCTTCTCTCGCTTTCCAACGCGATCTGCATATCCAAGAATGAGGCCGAAGAGAATCAACGTTGAGGCAATCAACCAGAGTGAGCGGAAATTATTGGTGATGTAATCCTGACCAAGGTACCCAAGAACAATGATTGGCAGCGTTCCGATAATGATGAGCGTTCCTAGTCGCGCTTCAGGTGAACCATCACGCTTAAACCATGAACGAAGAATATTGAGAATATCTTTTCTAAAGTAGATCAAGACTGCGAGCTCTGTACCAATCTGGGTGATTGCAGTAAATGCCGCACCTGGATCATTGGCGTTGGTCATAAATGCGCCCACGATTCGAATATGTGCACTCGATGAGATGGGCAAGAATTCGGTGAGACCTTGGACGATTCCTAAGAAGAGAGCTTCAAGCATGGCTTAAGTATCGCGGAAATTATGCTTCGACGGGCTTTCGGCTCGCGAAGTATGACCCAATCAATACAAGTGGAAGTCCGAGGACTATTCCAACGGTAAGTGGTTCCTTGAGAATAATGACACCTAGTACAACCGCACAGGCAGTATTCAGGTAAGTCACAAGTGAGCCGCGTGCAACACCAATTATGGTGGCAAGTGTAAAGAAAGCGACAAAGGCTGCCCCGGTAGAGAGAACACCCAGACCTACAACAGCTCTGATAGCAGCTGCTGAGATTTGATGCTCCGGCCATTGCACAATTGCCCATGGAAGATAGAAGAGTGCGGTCATTGCCATCGCAGCTGCATTGATTGCTATTCCAGATACATCAGGAAGAGCACCTTGCACCATCATCACTGCATATGAATAACCAATGGACGCGAGCAAGACCATGAAGATAGATAACGGGTCGGCAGAGCCGGTAATGCTTTCAATTCCAACAACTGCAATGAGTCCAATAAAGCCTATGACGATTCCCAAGAGACGCTTTTTCTGCCAGACAGTTTTATCTCCACGCATGGAAGCGAAGATCGTTGCCCAAATCGGAACAGATGCAACGAGTAGACCGGCTAGTCCTGATGGAATTTTCTGCTCGGCAGTACCAATAAGAATCCACGGGCCGATCATTTCAAGGAGGGCGTAGGCGAAGACAT
>JBAXLF010000024.1:0-14963 GCA_037134955.1 Actinomycetota bacterium
AACCTGTCGATGAATTTGAGGTAAATTTCCACGTCAGAGCATTGTGGCGGGTACCTTTCTGGAGCCCCAGTCGAAGCAAACGATATTCGAGCAGGCGCTGGTCTAGTGCTAGCAGCGTTAATTTCAGAGGGTGAAACTACTGTCGATGGCGCATTCCACATCGATCTTGGTTATCCAAACTTCGCAGAGCAATTAGTGAGCTCGGGCGCACAAGTCAGACGCGAATAGCTATTTAGTTCGTCTTATTTGACTGAACGTGTCGCATTCCTAGCCAACACCGCAGCGAGGCGATCTTTTCTCACTTGAATCTTCTTGGTTTCTGCATCAATTGCAGCCTTAATTTCAGTAAAGGTGTCTCGAGCTGTGACCGGCAACTTCTTAATTGCTGCGACTAATGCCGCTTTATTCTTGCTCGTAGTTGGAATCAAACCAATTTCAATAAATGAGCCCGATGCCAGATACTTGATTTGGTCAGACCCAATGTTGCCAACAATCTCATACTTACGGGCAATCTTAATTACTTGATTGATGTCGGTTCGCAATGCTTCTGGCAGCGCAAGAATCTCAGCCTGCACAAGTGAAATATTTGACGAAGTTATGCCGGGTATCTCTGCTTGTGCAAATGATTCGACAGTGAGATCACTCGCGCTTTTTAACTTACTCGCAATCTCGCTGCGCGCAGCTTGCTTCTCGGCTTCACGCTTTGCAGCAGCTGCTTCAGCCGCAGCTTTTGCTGCAGCATCAACTACTGAGCTAGATGCGACCAAAGAAACAACTGCTACAGGTGCGGCGACAAATGGTGAGAAACTAGTAGTTACGCCGCAAACTTGTCCACCAGTGAAACTTTGCGATGGGAGTTGAGTCCATGCTGCATCGACATAGTGGAAGATGTGATCAGTTGCCGTGCCATCGAGACAGACAGTTACAGATCCAGAGTTTGAACCGGTGACTTGAATATCTACGATTTTGGTTGATTCGGACGTAACAAATGGAGTTGCAGATACAGTCGCGGGGTTAGAGATAGGCAGAACAGTTACCGAAGCAGTTTCAACCGTGGTGCCGAATCTCAATGTAGTTGCGGGTAAATCAGCAGTTGCTACAACAGTCGCCACGGAAGCACTCGAAATCGATACCCCAATAGCTCTTCTGGTACAGGCGGTAACGTCACCAAAAGATTCCATGAAACGCCCGACGCCGAGGAAGGCGTCGCCAGAAAGATTAGGGCGTGAAGCGCACTTGACTTGGGCGCTGTTTTGAAAGATTGTTTGAAAGCCGTAGTCCTCATCCGGATCAGACCCATCAATTTCAAATGCGTAGCCTATAGAGGTTATGGAGTTTGGGATTACGACATTGGATAGGGATGGATCATTTGAAAAAACCCCATATAACAATCTTTTCACGCCATTTTGGATTACGGCTAACTTTAAGTTTGGCATATAGGCAAAGGCGTATTGGTCAATCTGATTCACGGTACCCGGAATTGTCACAGAAGTTAACGCTGTATTCACGAACACTGAGCTACCAATATGTGTGAGATATTTCGGAAATCTAACATTTGAAAGAGATGTGGCGTTAAGGAACAAGCCGTGATCTAGTGACAAGAGAGAGTCCGGAAGTACTACGGATGTAAGAAGTGAATCATCCCATAAGGCTTCATGTCCCAATGAGGTCACGCCTTCGGGAATAATGATTGATGTAAGAGAATGATTATGGGAAAATGCCATCCATCCGATTCTGGTTACAGAGCTTGGGATTGTTATTGAGGCGAGGCTTGTCCCATCAAACGCCGCATCTTCAATAGATGTCACAGAGTTTGGAATTGTTACTGATGTAAGCGAAGTCGTTGTTCTAAATAGTTCGGCGCTTATAGATGTAACTCCGTTGGGGATTACTACTGTGGTCAAACTTGTACCCCAAAATGCTGCTCGACCAATTGAGTTGACGCTGCTTGGAATTATTATTGAGGTGAGGTTTAAATTGTTTTGGAAAGCGTATTCCCCAATTGAGGTTACTGAATTATCAATTGAAACTTCCCCGCTGCAACCAGTCCCGTCGGTCAAGACGCCCGCGCTCACTATGTAGCAAGATCCCCCACCACCAGCATGGGCCGGAGTTGTCAGACCTAGTCCGAGAAGGAGAGCGGAGACGAGGGTGGCTGAAATCGAAATGCGAGATCGATTTCTCACCCGAAAGCCCCCTAGCCGCTATTTCAATCCTCGCCATTTCCTCACAAATAAGAGAAGGGTAGGGGTGATAAGGGGGTGATTCCTACTTTTAGATGCTTTTTGCTCCGCTTATGTGGCAGGGAACACAACTCTTGGCGGGGATTACCCTACAGATTCAGTAAGAATTGAAACGCGGTCGTTAGAGACCGACAAAAAGCCTCCGCGAACCTGGAACTCCTGTGTTGTTCCGTCGGTGCCTTTAATGCTGACAGCTCCGTCGACTAGTACGCCAAATAAAGGTGAGTGACCTGGAAGAACTCCAAGATCACCTTCAGTAGTGCGAGCTGAGACAAATGTTGCCTCGCCCGACCACACCTGTTGTGTTGGCGATACTAGTGCGACGTTAAGAGCCATGAGTTAGTTCTTTGCCAATTCTGCAGCCTTGCGCTCGACATCGTCGAGGCCACCGCACATGAAGAATGCTTGTTCTGGAACGTGATCGTACTTTCCATCAGCAAGTGCTTCGAATGCTGCGATTGTGTCTGCAAGTGGAACGAATGAACCATCGATACCAGTAAAGACCTTCGCCACGAATGTGTTCTGTGACAAGAAGCGCTGGATACGACGTGCACGACCTACGAGAACGCGGTCATCTTCTGACAATTCATCGATACCGAGAATTGCGATGATGTCCTGAAGATCCTTGTAGCGCTGCAAGATCTGCTTAATGCGGTTAGCAACACGGAAGTGGTGCTCGCCGATGTAGCGAGGATCGAGGATACGAGATGATGAATCGAGCGGATCCACAGCTGGGTAGATACCAAGCTCTGAAATCGGACGAGACAACACTGTGGTTGCATCCAAGTGGGCGAATGTTGTGTGTGGAGCTGGGTCGGTGATGTCATCTGCAGGAACGTAAATTGCCTGCATCGATGTAATCGAGTGACCACGTGTTGAAGTAATACGCTCCTGTAACTGACCCATTTCATCTGCAAGCGTTGGCTGGTAGCCCACTGCAGATGGCATACGGCCAAGAAGTGTTGAAACTTCAGAACCTGCCTGAGTAAAGCGGAAGATGTTATCGATGAACAAGAGAACGTCCTGCTTCTGAACATCGCGGAAGTACTCAGCCATCGTAAGTGCTGACAGAGCAACACGAAGACGCGTGCCAGGTGGCTCATCCATCTGACCGAAGACCAAGGCAGTCTTATTGATAACGCCCGTCTCGGTCATTTCGAGGAACAAGTCGTTACCTTCACGAGTACGTTCTCCAACGCCTGCGAATACAGATACTCCACCGAAGTTTTCAGCTACGCGGTAGATCATTTCCTGGATAAGAACAGTCTTACCAACACCTGCACCACCGAAGAGACCGATCTTTCCACCCTTTACATACGGTGTAAGAAGGTCGATAACTTTGATACCGGTTTCAAACATCTCGGTCTTTGACTCGAGCTGATCGAATGCAGGTGCGTTACGGTGAATTGACCAACGCTCCTTGATATCGAGTGATGATGTTGGAACGTCGAGGGATTCTCCGAGAGTGTTGAAGACGTGGCCCTTTGTAACGTCACCGACTGGGACAGAGATTGCTGAGCCAGTGTCTGTTACTTCAGCACCGCGCACCATTCCATCTGTAGGTTGCATCGAGATCGCGCGCACGAGGTTATCTCCAATGTGCTGCGCTACTTCGAGGGTCAAGGTACGAGTAGTCCCACTCATGGTGGTCTCTACGTGAAGCGCGTTGAAGATCGAAGGCATTGAATCTGCGGGGAATTCAATATCCACCACCGGTCCAATAACTCGGGCTACGCGGCCTTTACCTGTTGCTGACATCATTCACTCCCTGCACTAGCTGAGGCCAACGCATCTGCGCCGCCGACAATTTCACTGATTTCCTGGGTAATTTCTGCCTGACGAGCAGCGTTCGCAAGTCGGGTAAGCGACTTGATTAAATCCTCAGCATTGTCAGTTGCTGATTTCATAGCGCGACGACGAGCTGCATGCTCTGAAGCTGCAGATTGCAACATCGCGTTGAAGATACGTGCTTCGATATAACGAGGAAGAAGTGCGTTAAGAACTTCTGCTGCGTTAGGTTCGAATTCATACATGGGAAGCAGGCCTGTTGGCACCGGTTCTGAAGTTTCAACAACTTCAAGCGGAATCATGCGCTTGGCGGTTGCTTCCTGGGTCAACATAGATTTGAACTGAGTAAAGATGATGTGAATTTCATCGACACCAATATTTGAATCAGTTGAATCTGCAAGGAAAGCTGCGAGAAGTGAATCCGCGACTTCCTTGGCATTCTCATATGTTGGGTTATCTGAGAAACCTGTCCATGTTCCAGCCATCTCGCGGTTACGGAACTTGTAGTAGTTCACTGCCTTGCGGCCCACGAGGAAGTTAGAGACCTGCAAACCACGTTCGCGAAGTAGTACGGCGAGCTTCTCGCCTTCCTTAATCGCATTAGTTGAGTACGCACCAGCCATACCGCGATCTGCAGAGATGATCAAAATCGCTGCGCGACGTGGGTTGTCATGTGGAGTAGTCAACGGGTGGTTGGTTGAAGAGAATGTTGCAACTGCAGATACCGCACGAGTTAACTCCGTTGCATACGGAGTCGACGCTGTTACACGTTGCTGCGCCTTAACGATACGAGAAGCAGAGATTAACTCCATTGCTTTCGTGATCTTTTTAGTCGCTTTAACGGAACGCATCCGTCGGCGATATATGCGAAGTTGAGCACCCATGAGTTACTTCTTCACCGCCGGTGGGACGTGCTTGGTAATTGCTTCAGCACCTTCGCTATCGAGCGCCTTTGCAGGTGCATCGTTAACTGCAGCGGCTGCAGATGACTTGAACTGCTTCTTGAAATCAGCAACTGCAGATTCCATCTTCGCAACAGTGTCATCTTCGAGCTGCTTAGTCTCAGAGATCACTGTAAAGATGTCTTTACGTTCGCGACCAATGAAGTCGAGAAGTTCTGATTCGAAGCGACGAATGTCAGCAACTGCAACATCATCGAGCTTGCCGGTTGTACCTGCCCAGATTGAGACAATCTGACGCTCGAGTGAATATGGTGAGTACTGACCCTGCTTCAAAAGTTCGACCATACGTGCACCGCGCTCGAGTTGAGCCTTTGATGCAGCATCAAGGTCTGAACCGAAGGCAGCGAATGCTTCGAGTTCGCGGAACTGTGCGAGGTCAAGACGCAAACGTCCAGCGATCTTCTTCATCGCCTTTGTCTGTGCAGAACCACCAACACGAGAAACTGAGATACCCACGTTAATCGCTGGACGAACGCCGGCGTTAAAGAGATCTGTTTCAAGGAAGCACTGTCCGTCGGTAATAGAAATTACGTTGGTAGGAATAAACGCAGATACGTCATTTCCCTTTGTTTCAATGATTGGAAGACCAGTCATTGAACCGCCACCGAGTTCATCAGAGAGCTTTGCGCAACGCTCAAGCAAACGTGAGTGTAAGTAGAAAACGTCTCCTGGATACGCTTCGCGGCCTGGTGGACGACGAAGGAGCAAAGAGACTGAACGGTATGCCTCAGCTTGCTTCGAGAGATCATCAAAGACAATCAGAACATGCTGACCGTTGTACATCCAGTGCTGCCCAATTGCAGAACCGGTGTAAGGAGCAAGGTACTTAAAGCCTGCTGGATCTGATGCAGGAGATGCAACGATTGTTGTGTACTCCATTGCGCCAGCTTCTTCGAGTGCGCCCTTTACAGATGCAATCGTTGAACCCTTCTGACCAATAGCAACATAGATGCACTTAACCTGCTTCTTTGGATCTCCGGTCAACCAGTTTTCACGCTGGTTAATAATGGTGTCGATTGCAACTGCAGTCTTTCCGGTCTGGCGGTCACCAATAATCAACTGACGCTGTCCACGACCAATCGCTGTCATCGCATCGATTGCCTTGATACCTGTTGCCATTGGTTCCTTAACAGGTTGACGCTGAACAACTGTAGGAGCCTGAAGTTCTAGTGCACGACGTGCATCTGGCTTAATTTCGCCTTTGCCATCAATGGGACGACCAAGTGGGTCAACTACGCGACCAAGGAATCCATCTCCGACAGGAACAGAGAGAACTTCACCGGTACGACGTACTGATGTTCCTTCTTCAATACCGGCGTAATCGCCCAAGATAACAACACCGATTTCGCGCACATCAAGGTTGAGTGCGAGACCTAGTGTTCCGTTCTCGAATTGAAGTAGTTCGTTAGCCATTGTTGAAGGAAGTCCTTCAACGCGAGCGATGCCATCGCCTGCCTGGCTTACTGTTCCGACTTCATCACGAGCCGCGGTGCCTGGATCGTATGACTTAACGAAGTTCGCTAAGGCATCCCGAATTTCATTCGGTTGGATCTTGAGCTCTGCCATGAGTTTCCCCTTTATTCCTGTTATTTATTTCCAGCTAGTGCGCGTCCGGCGCTAGCAAGTCGATGTGAAACGCTTCCATCTACAAGTTCATCTGCAAATCGCACTGATACGCCACCGAGAATTGCTGGTTCGATCTCGATATTGACGCGAATTGGTTGACCAACCTGCTTTTCAATAGCTGTTGCAAGACGTGTTCTTTGAGCATCGGTAATGTGTGATGCAACGCGGACTACCGCGATAAGGCGATTACGGCGATTGGCTAGACCAAAGAGATAGTCAGCAAAGGCTGCTTCGATACTACGACCACGCAGGCTTGTGACAAGCGCTGCTGCAAGTCGCACAGTTGAGGCAGATGCCTTCTTGGCAAGCACTTCAGTAATCAGCGCAGATTTCGCTTCAGGTGTTCCAGTACCTACAAGCGCTTTACGCAATTCGAAATTATCAACGACTAGCTGTGATGTCTCGAAGAGTTCATCTTCTACACGGTCAAGCTCATTGTTGATATTTGCCGCAGATGCTTCAGCTTCAATCGCCAGTTGTTCGAGGACTTGTACTAGGTCTCCTGCAGCTGACCAACGAAGAGTTGAGACAGATGTGAGTATTTCTAGCGCTGGTGCTGCGAGAGTCTTAGCGAAGAGATCTTTAACGAGTGCGCCCTTTGAAGCCGCATCGCGTGATGGATCTGCAAAGGCACGACGAATTGAGGTGTTCTTTGAGAGCACATCAGCTGCAAAGAAGAGTTGAGATGAGAGCTCAGAAGCGTTTGCAGCCGATGCGCCCTTAACGGCAGCATCAAGCTGGCCGCGTGCAGTCACGAGTGACTGGCGGCTACTTCCTCCGAGGTGGATTCTCATTCTCTGCTTTCTCTAACTTCTTCTCTACCGGTTACTTAGACTTTTCGAGATCTTCAATGAAGCGTTCCACGATCCGTGATTGACGGGCCTGGTCATCTAGTGCTTCCCCGACAATCTTTGAAGCTAGTTCAACTGCAAGAGCACCGACTTCATTACGAAGGGAAGTGATTGCTTGCTGACGTTCTGCCTCAATAGATGCATGTGCAGCTGCAGTAATGCGCGCTGCTTCATCTTGTGCCTTGGTACGAAGCTCTTCGAGAATAGTTGCGCCTTGAATGCGCGCCTCTTCGCGAAGCTTTGATGCCTCACCTTGAGCAGATGAAAGTTGTTCGTTGTACTGAACGAGAGCGCGCTGTGCTTCTAGCTGCGCTTTCTCAGCACGTTCGATGCCGCCTTCGATCGCTTCGGTGCGAGCTGTGAATGCCTTTTCAAACATTGGCACAACTGCCTTACGAAGCACGAGGAATAGAGCGGTGAATGCAATCGCACCAACCACTAATTCAGCAGTATGCGGAATAAGCGGGTTCACCTTCTCTGCCTCGGCAGCGAAATTAAATGAGCGCATTGTGATCTCTAATTATTTCTATGAATTAGAGAACGAATGCGAGAACGAGACCGAAGAGAGCGAGAGCTTCAGCGAGCGCGAATCCAAGGAACGCGATTGGCTGGAGAACGCTACGAGCTTCTGGCTGACGAGCTACGCCGTTGATATAAGCAGCGAAGATCATTCCTGTTGCAATTGCTGGACCAATTGCTGATAGGCCAAAACCGACCAGGTTGAGTGTGCCTGTCATTTTTTTCTTACCTTTCGTTTGGTGTGCATTAGTTGGTGCGTTAGTGCTCGTCGGCAAGGGCGCCGGCGATGTAGAGAGCTGTAAGGAGGGTAAAGATGTACGCCTGCAGGCATTGCACCATAAATTCAAAGAATGTCAGGGCAATACCGAATGCAAATGAGAATGGGCTGAATAGCTTCATGACCAGATGTGAATCATGCATCATGTAGTTACCGCCCATAATGAAGACGAGCAACAGCAAGTGGCCCGCAAACATATTTGCAAAGAGACGTAGTGAGAGCGTCAAGGGACGCACAATGAAGAAGGTTGCAAGTTCGATCGGAGTCAGCAAGATATAGACAGGCAGTGGTACGCCTGGCATAAATGCGATCTCTTTGAGGTACTTGCCTAAACCTTGCTTGCGAATTCCGGCATAGTGGAAGACGAAGAAAGAGAAAATTGCGAGAACATATGGGAAGCCAACATGTGACATCGCTGGAAATTGCAGAAATGGCACGATTCCGAAGATGTTATTGGTAAGAACAAAGGTGAAGAGTGTGAAGAGGTAGGGCACAAAGCGCATAAAGTCGTGGCCGATTACATCGCGCGCTAAATCATTACGCACAAATGCGTATACGCTTTCTCCGGCAAATTGCAGCCTTGATGGCACAACTGCGGCCTTACGAGATGAGAGCAAGAAGAACGTTGATACAACTATTACTGAGAGAAAAACGAGCACGACGGGCTTGGTAAGCCATGCGACTGAATTGAAAATTGGTGGGAGGTTGAAGTCATTGGTGCTTGGTGGGACGAATCCAGCACCTGCTGCGTGTAAGTTAGCTAACGCGCGCACACACACTCCTCAAGAAATCGGGTTATAGACCAAACGCTGGGGAAGCGCTCAAAGCAGGGCAACCTTATGTGGAAAAGCGGCTACCTGTGAAATCCAAGGGAAGCGGGCCACGCGTGGGTCTGGTCACTTCCCCAGGTGGAAATTACTCTCGACCGCTAGCCAACCTGTCGGTCTCGTTACTCTCGACCGAACCGTAACCAGACGAGATAGAGGGCCCCGCCCATACCGACCAAGAGGCCGACCAGGGTGAAGTACTTGTGGTGGAGGAAGTGGTCTGCTGCCCAACCGACCCCGCCCCAGAAGAGCAGCCCTGATACGAGATAGCCGAAGATCGACCAGAGCGCATTCTCTTCTCGGCGGTTACTTGGTTCGTGGGTCATGGGGTAATGGTAGATGAGTTTTCAACTTTAGATAACTAGCGATTTCGCCGCCTAACCAGGCAAAGGTGAGAGCGATAGCGCTTACGCCGAAGCTGGTGCGATCAATCGAGGTGCGCGATGTGTATTTAGTCAACGCCCACAAGAATGCGCCTAATAAAAGGAACTTTGCAAAGTAGGAGAACATCGCAAGAGCCATGGTGCTCATTGGGTCGAGATTGCGGGAAATTTTTGAGATAAAGATATGAACTAAGAAGTAGATAAGAACTACGGCTTGTGCAAGAAGTGCGCCCGAGAGTCCGGAGAGGCCTTTCAGAAAACCAAAGGTTCCGATGGCAATAATTCCGACGATAAATGTTGGTACAAGTGCACCACGCAGAAGTTGAGATTCGTTACTTGATTGCTTTGTCATCTACATGAACACCATTTCGTGAGAAGAAGATCGTACCTGCAAGCATGACACCCGCAGTTACCGCAGCGGTCCACAACGGTGCAAAGGCGGAAACTACTACTGGAAATGCAATCGTGGCTGTCCAGGAATACATAATCAACGTTGTCCGCAGATGAGTATTTCCGGCGCGAAGGATTCTGTGATGCATATGTTCTTTATCGGAGCTAAAGGGCGATTGACCAGCACGGAGGCGGCGAAAGATTGCGGAGAATAAATCGATGAGAGGAATTGCTAAAACTGCGAAGGGCAGCATGAGCGGAAGCAGAGTCGGTCCTAGCTTTTCAGCCGATATTGCATTGGGGTCTATCTGCCCAGTTAAGGTGATTGCAGATGCTGCGAGCAGAAGCCCCAGAAACATTGATCCAGAATCGCCCATAAAAATCTTTGCTGGGTGCGCATTATGTGGCAGAAAGCCAATGCAGACACCGATAATTACTGCGGTAATCAGTGAGGGAGCGCCGGCGCGATTAAAGCCGTAAATCACCGCTAATAAATAGGCAAAGGCGAAGAAGGCAGCGCCTGAGATTGCAACAATTCCTGCTGCCAGTCCATCGAGACCGTCGATGAAGTTCACTGCATTGATGGTGATAAGCACAATCATGACCGTGACTAATTGACCGATACTTGGTGGAAGTGTGATCACTCCATTAATCGGTAGCCAGAGAACTTGAATACCAAAGAGCAACAGGATTCCTGCAGCAAGTGCCTGTCCAGCAAGTTTGGTCAGCGCATCGAGTTCAAAGCGATCATCAATCAGCCCCATGGCAACAAGAAGAGTTGCAGCAAGAAATATGCCGAGTGATTCACGGCCAAAAGATTTTCCGACCAACGATAAGTGGTTAACGATGGCAAAGGTAAGGGCCATCGCAATCCACATCGCCAGCCCTCCCCACCGTGGAGTTGGAGTTGTATGGACATCGCGGGTGCGGATCTGCGCGACAGCACCGAACTTCAGCGCCCAGGTTCGCACAAAAGGAGTTACGAGATAGCAGAGCGCTGCCGCCAAGAGCAGCGTGACTAAGTACTCGCGCATTCGCTATGAGTTTTCGTTACGCCTGATAGATAGGAAAACGTGCTGTGAGTTCGTGAACTTCTGACTTAATCGCCGCATGCTTACCTGCATCATCGGTCTTGATAGCGCGAGCGATGAGCGATGCAATAGTTCCCATCTCGGGTGTTCCCATTCCTTGGGTTGTTGTTGCTGGAGTTCCAACGCGGATTCCTGAAGTAACTGAAGGAGCCTCTGGATCATAAGGAATTGAGTTCTTATTAAGAACAATTCCGGCAGCTCCACAGCGCTCATCAGCAACCTTGCCATTAACGCCAGTTGAGCGAATATCAATCAGTGCCAAGTGAGTCTGAGTACCACCCGATACTGCGCGCATACCTTCAGCTTCAAGTGCGCTAGCAAGTGTCTGCGCATTGACGATGACATCCTTTGCATACTTTTGATATGCCGGAGTTGCACACTCAGCGAGAGCAACTGCTTTACCTGCAACTGCAGACATGATTGGTCCACCCTGCATTCCAGGAAATACCGCTTTATCAATCGCCGCTGCATGTTCTGCCTTCGTCAAGATCATTCCGCCGCGTGGTCCGCGGAGAACTTTATGCGTTGTAAATGAGACAACATCGGCATACGGAACAGGTGAAGGAATCGCCTTACCTGCAACTAAGCCGATGAAGTGTGCAGCATCGACCCACATGATTGCGCCGACTTCATCGCAGATTGCGCGGACCTTTTCAAAATCAATCAGTGATGGATATGCAGTTGCACCAGAACAGATCATCTTTGGCTTATTTGCTATCGCCAAATCGCGGAGCTCGTCGTAATCAATAAGTTCATCTTCCTGGCGCACGCCATATGAAACGACGTTAAACCACTTACCCGAGAAGTTGACCTTTGAACCGTGTGTGAGGTGGCCACCATGTGGAAGTGACATCGCAAGGACGGTATCTCCCGGCTTAGTAAATGCTTGGTAGACCGCCACGTTTGCACTTGCTCCTGAGTGTGGCTGCACATTTGCATGCTCTGCACCAAAGAGAGACTTTGCCCGATCGATGGCAATGATTTCTGCCTTATCTACTTCTTCGCATCCACCGTAGTAACGCTTACCTGGATAACCCTCGGCATATTTATTGGAGAGCGTTGAACCCATCGTCGCCAGCACTGCGCGCGATGTGAAGTTCTCTGATGCAATCAGCTGCAGATTTGTCTGTTGGCGCTTTAATTCTGAGAGAAGCACCGCTGCAATATCTGGATCTTGCTTGGAGAGTAGGTTGAAATCTGGGCCATAGAAAGTTTCGGACATGGCGTCAGCCTAATAGTTACGCCATTGAAATGTCGGGCGCGACCTTCTCCATCTCACGCACTGAAATGGCGCCTTCGCGGACAATCTCTACCCCTAGCTCGCTGGCTTGGATGATGGATGAGAGCGGCCCAGATTTGAGGGCGCCGTTATCAAAGATAACCGCGACCTGCCAATCTTTCGTCTTGGCGCGATCAATCTTCAACATCGGCGCTTCACCTGCACCAGATGCACTTGCCGCAGCAAGTGGACCCGATACTTTCAAGAGCGCGCGGACAAATTTAGATTTTGGGACTCGCACATTAAACCAATCAAGATCTTTAGCATCGCCGAGATCCCAATTGAGAACTGAACTTGGTCTTAAAGTTACCGATAGGAGTCCTGGCCAAAATGCATTGCAGAGATTCTGTGTATCTGTTGAAACTGAACGTGAAATACCCTTCACGGTATCCAAGCTATAGGCAAGGACTTGAGCTACAACCCCGACTTCATCACCACGGAGTTCGTGCATCGCCCGCACTGCCGTAGGAGAAAATGCATCTGCAAGATAGACATATCCGTGTTCGAGTGGAACAACAATGACGCTACCCTCGCGGATCGCTTTAAGTGCACGAGTGACATGCTTCTTCATCTCACCCTGCTTGAGATCAACGCGTGGTGCCATCGTTATCTCCTCACTGCAGTTGTAAATCGTGGACGGCCAGTTAAATCGTGATGTAGAAGAATATCCATGAAATCAGCGCTGAGTACAACTGCAATCTCATCTCCTTGCAATTCATGATGTTCGATCGCCAGAAATCCACCGGCCTTAAGTAAACGGCTGGCGGCAGAGATGAATAAACGGGGAACTTTCATTCCATCTGCTCCGCCAAAGAGCGCAATCGCTGGCTCATGTTCTGCGACATCCTTGGGAAGTTCTTGAGAGTCTGGAACATAGGGAGGGTTAGCAATCACCACATCGCATTGCACACCTTCGAGAGCCGTTGCAACATCACTCTCCAGAATTCGAACTTTCTCATCGATGAAAGAGACATTCTCTTTCAGCCATGTAATCGCAGCAGGGCTCTTCTCGACTGCAATGACATGAGTCTGTGGAGCTTCCGTTGCAATCGCAAGTGCGAGTGCGCCAGAACCAGAACCGAGATCAACAACGCTGACGGGACCCGAAATCTTTTCAATATGGTGAAGGACCGCCTCAACCAGTAATTCACTTTCAGGTCTTGGCACCAGTACACCTGGTCCTACTTTCACTTCGAGATGGCGAAAGTAGGCAACCCCGGTGAGATATTGCAAAGGCTCATGGGCACAACGGCGATCGAGTAATTTCCAGAATGTTTCTTCCACAACGGTCATATCGCCAATCGCTGATAGCGCATTTTCAACGATGAGTGGGTTATGCAGATCCATCCGCGAAATTCCAAGAGTATGTGCAAGTAAATGCTCGGCTTCAACTTCAGGAAATCCGGCGTTCGCTAATTGCTCTTTCCCGCCTCGCAAGAATTCTTTAAAGGTGAGTTCCATAGCGCTGATTAATTTGTCGAGGAAAGCTTTGCGGCGCGATCGGCATCAAGGAGTGCTTGTACAACTTCATCTAGTTCGCCATTAAGAACTGAATCTAAATTATTAGCTTTGTAATTGACGCGGTGATCGCTGAGTCGATTTTCTGGGTAGTTATAGGTGCGGATTCGCTCTGAACGATCGACCGTGCGTACTTGGCTCTTACGTTCTGCCATAGCAGCCGCCTCAGCTTTTTCTTGGGCATCAGCGAGTAATCGAGCACGCAAGATACGAAGAGCAGATTCTTTATTCTGTAACTGCGACTTTTCATTCTGGCAGGAAACAACAATGCCGGTTGGCACGTGCGTCAAACGCACTGCAGAGTCGGTGGTGTTCACTGATTGCCCACCAGGACCTGAAGAGCGATATACATCAACGCGCACATCATTCATATTGAGCTCAACATCGACTTCTTCGGCTTCTGGTAGAACGAGTACACCCGCTGCCGAAGTGTGAATACGTCCTTGGCTCTCAGTCTCAGGTACTCGTTGCACCCGGTGCACGCCACCTTCAAATTTAAGTCGCGCATAAGGAGTTGTTCCAGGTTCTGGAGTTCCTTTTGATTTCACAGCCATGGAAATATCTTTATATCCACCGAGTTCGGATTCAGTCATATCGATGATTTCAATCTTCCAGCCGCGCTTTTCTGCATAACGCTGATACATACGGACTAAATCTCCAGCAAAGAGGGCAGATTCATCTCCACCTGCACCAGCTTTTACTTCGATAATGACATCCCGATCATCGTTAGGGTCGCGTGGAAGTAGTAACTCTTCCAACTTATCTGCCGCAGCTTCGACTGCAATCTCCATCGCCGGAATTTCAGATGCAAATGAAGGATCTTCCGCAGCCATCTCTTTAGCTGCCTCTAGATCATCGGCGGCAGATTTCCAAGCATTAAAACCAGCAACAACAGGGCCGAGTTGGGCATAGCGACGACCAAGTTTGCGAGCGTTTCCTTGATCTTCATGGATGGAAGGGTCGGCCATCTTCAACTCAAGCTCTTGATATTCGCGCACCATCTCATGTGCCGATGCAAAGCGATCGTTAGCCATATGACTTCATCCCTTCTGGTAGTTGATGCTGAGTTAATTCTTGCGAGAAATAAAAAGACCGCGCCGCAACCTTTCGGCTGCGATGCGGTCTCTTAAGAAAGCTACTTAGCTGCTTTTTTACCGAAGCGCTCTTCGAACTTAGCGACGCGTCCACCTGTATCGAGGATGCGCTGCT
>JBAXLF010000025.1:0-14708 GCA_037134955.1 Actinomycetota bacterium
ACGATTATTGATTCGCGTGTTGCTTGGTTTACAACCGGGGCGGCAGTTCTACTCTTCATGGGTGCAGTAACGCAATCCGTACGTCGGGTTAGGAGGTCGCGTTCATGAAGAATGACGAGCTATATAGAGCCTCTGGAATTATGGCCATCGGAACAATACTTTCGCGTCTTACCGGATTTGTACGTGCACTCCTTGCAGTTGCAGTGCTAGGCACCGCTCTCCTAGCTGACACATATAACGTCGCAAATACGATGCCAAATATTCTCTACAACTTACTTGTTGGGGGAGCACTTACTGCAATCTTTGTACCGCAGCTCTTGCGCTCTTTCTCTGATGAAGATGGTGGCCATGCCTTTGCATCGCGCCTGGTAACAACAATCTCTGGAATTCTTCTTGCTTTAGTAATAGTCGGCGTCGTCTTCGCTCCCGCACTTGTACGACTCTATGCACCAGAATTCTCCACACCTGGTTTTGAAATTGAGCAGCACATCGCTGTCGCTTTCACTCGTTATTGCCTGCCACAAATATTCTTTTTGGGTCTCTTCACCATGCTGGGCCAAGTTGCTAATGCGCGTGGATCTTTTGCGCCGCTAATGTGGGCGCCGATTGCTAATAACCTCGTAGTTATCGTTGTCTTTGGCTCAATCTTGGTTGTGCAACATGCGCTCACTATTAATTCGGTTACTGATTTTCAAGTGCAACTCCTTGGGTGGGGAACCACTCTCGGTGTTGTCATACAAGCGCTAATTTTGATTCCAGTTGTGAAGAAGTCGGGAATTCGGATACGCCCGATGTTTGGGGTACAAGGGCTCGGTAAATCCTTCCGGTTAGCAGGTTGGACTCTTGTCTATGTTCTGATTGCACAACTGGGCTACTTAGTAACTGTCAACGTCGCTACTAGCGCTGCAGTCAGAAGTGCTAAGGCAGGAATTGCAACTGGTGTTGGTTTTACGCCATACACCAGTGCTTATTACGTCATGTTGCTGCCTTACTCCATTGTGACCATTTCGATTGTTACCGCTCTGCTTCCACATCTCTCCAAACTTGCTATTGCTGGAAATGTTGCAGAAGTTCGCAGCCAGCTTATTCGCGCAATTCGTATGGTGGGAGTTGTTACCGTTCCCAGTGCAGTTGCGCTACTTCTCTTTGGTCCATTGATGACCGAGGTTCTCTATATGGGAATCTCATTGGAAGATTCGCGCTATATCGGCTTTGTATTATCGGCGTTAAGTTTTGGGTTGGTGGCATTTTCCATCAACCTTATTTTGATCCGCGGCTTTAACGCCTTTGAAGATACCAAGACCCAAGTAATCTCAATTATTATTATCAATCTCATCTCGGTGGGATTGTCTTATCTCTTCCTTGCAACCATGAAGAGCAGTTGGGTGACTGTCGGCTTAGGTGTTGCCTTCTCAGTAAGTTATATCGCCGGGCTCTTCATCACAATTCCTCTACTTAAGAAGCATCTCGGACGATTGCAATTAAGTGAATTTGCCTCACAGCACTTTAAGCTCTTGCTTGCATCTGTCGTGGGGATGGTTCCATTCTTTGCCATCACCATTTATTTCGGATGGGCCTATCAAGAAACCAGTATTGCAATTCGTGCACTTCGTTTGATCTTTGTGCTCTCCGGCAGTGGTGTGGCTTACCTACTTGTAGCGCGAGCACTCAAAGTGAGTGAAATCGCAGGTCTTAGGGGCTTCGCCACATCGCTTCTGCAACGCCGTCGCAAGAAGTAAGAGAGCTTCGGGCGGTACTCTGCGCATATGAGCACTGAAGTACGCGAACTCGTCATTGTCGGATCAGGTCCTGCTGGTTACACCGCTGCAATCTATGCAGCGCGTGCGCAGTTAAACCCGGTTATTTACGAAGGTTCCGTTACTGCAGGTGGTGCACTTATGAACACGACCGAGGTTGAAAATTTTCCTGGTTTTGTCGATGGCATTATGGGTCCAGATTTGATGGATAACATGCGTAAACAAGCGAAACGTTTTGGCGCTGAATTAATTACCGATGATGTTGTTGAAATGGATTTAGCCGGCGATATCAAAGTTATTAAAGATGGTTCCGGTAACACTGTGAAAGCCAAAGCTGTCATCCTTGCGATGGGATCTGCTTATCGTGAAATTGGATTAGAGAATGAAAAACGTTTATCAGGCCGTGGTGTTTCATGGTGTGCAACGTGCGATGGTTTCTTCTTTCGTGAACAGACTATTGCAGTCGTCGGTGGCGGAGATTCCGCTGTAGAAGAGGCAACCTTCCTGACAAAGTTTGCAACTAAAGTTGTTTTGATTCACCGTCGCGGTGAACTACGCGCTTCAAAGATCATGCAAGATCGCGCATTCAGTAACCCTAAAATCGAAATGTTATGGGATACCGAAGTTACCGATGTCCTTGGTGCAGATAAAGTTGAGGCTTTAGAGCTGCGCAATGTAAAGACTGGCGAAGTCTCCAAGCGGGATTTCACAGGGCTCTTCGTTGCCATCGGGCATATTCCTCGCTCTGAACTTGTTACATCATCTGTAACTCTCGATAACGAGGGATATGTAAAGGTGGAAAGTGGCTCAACGCGCACCAACCTCTCTGGGGTCTTTGCCTGTGGCGATCTGGTCGATCACACCTATCGTCAGGCAATTACCGCTGCAGGTTCTGGGTGCCAGGCGGCCCTTGACGCTGAAAAATTCTTATCTCACTAGTAACCTTCCAACCATAAATAGAAAAAGATAATAGGAGCAGTAATGAGCGCACCAACTAAGGTCACAGCAGCCGATTTCGATCAGGTTGTACTCAAGAGCAGCACACCAGTTCTCGTTGATTTCTGGGCTGAATGGTGCGGACCATGCCGCGCAATTGCGCCAATTCTTGATGATATTGCTGCAGAACACGGCGACAAACTCAAGATCGTAAAGCTCAATACAGATGAGGAATCTGCCATCGCCATTAAGTATGGAGTGACATCAATTCCGATGCTCAATGTTTATGTCAATGGTGAGGTCGTTAAGACAATCATCGGAGCAAAGCCAAAGCCAGCTCTTCTTAAAGAGCTCGAAGGTTTTATTTAACATTCTCTCCACTGGAGATTTACTATGAAAGAGATGTCTCCCGATGAGATTCGCTCTTTCCAACAAGCGCGCGGTTTACATGTAACTGGCGAGCTCAACGACTCAACGCTTCGTGCGCTCGATGAATCGCGCTGGAAACTTGGAGACCGCTCGCTCTATCTCCAAAAATCTCCCCTGATGCGCGGAGATGATGTTGCGGCCCTGCAATCTCGACTTACTGAGATGGGTTTCAATAGTGGTCGCGTTGACGGAATTTTTGGAGAAGCCACTGAAAGCGCGGTAAAAGATTTTCAAAAATCTGTTGGTGTGAAGGTCGATGGTAAATGTGGCCCAGCAACAATTATTGCTCTGTTGCGGCTTACAAAAATTGTCTCTGGTGGTGCACCAACCGCCCTTCGCGAAAGTGCGGTACAGAAAAATCGTGGGCCGGCACTTGCCAATAAAGTCATTGTTTTAGATCCAGCCTCCGAAGAATACGAACGCGAGATTGTCTACGACGTTGCACAGCGAATTGAGGGTCGTTTACTTGCGTTGGGTGCCAGCGTATTTCTCACTCGCGGTGTAAATAACAATCCATCTGAAGCTGAACGAATTTCATTTACCAATCAAAGCAATGCGGATCTACTCATCTCACTTCATGTCGATAGTTTTAAGAATCCTTCAGCACGTGGGGTTGCAACCTTCTTTTATGGCAGCGATCAACATGGTGTGCACTCAATTGTCGGCGAGCGTTTTGCATCTCTGGTGCAGCGCGAGATATGTGCGCGTACCGATTTCCTTAACTGCCGTACTCACGCCAAAACGTGGGACTCGCTTCGCCTCACCAAGGCGCCTGCTGTCCGGGTCGATCTCGGTTATATAACCAATGAGAGCGATGCGGATCGTCTATCGCGACCAGATTTCAGAGACACAATCGCTGAAAGTTTTATCATCGCAATACAACGCCTCTATCTATCGGCTGAAGATGATGCAAAGACTGGAACTCTTCGAATTTCTGACCTGCGTAACGCTGGTATTCGCCGATAATCGGCACACAACCATCGAAAGGTTTGTGGGAGACTTCTCCTTATGTCCGACATTTCAATCCGCTATCAAACTGGTGCTCCGCAAAATCTCGAAAAGAGATTTGCTGCGCGAGCTGCTGAAATGTTGCCCTCTGAAATTCGCTCACTCTTCGCTGTAGCTTCCCGCCCTGAGATTGTCTCTCTCGCTGGAGGAATGCCAAATCTCTCTGCACTTCCCATGGAGATGATGGCAGGAGTTGTTAATGAATTAATTCTTACCAATGGTTCAGAAGCGCTCCAATATGGAAGCGGCCAAGGCCATCCAAAACTTCGCGAGCAAATCTGCGACGTAATGGCGCTAGAAGGAATTCGCGCAAACCCTGATGACATTGTTGTCACGACCGGTTCACAACAGGCGCTCGACCTTATCTCTCGAATCTTTATCGATCCAGGTGATGTAGTACTTGTAGAAGCTCCTTCCTACGTTGGAGCGCTCGGAACTTTCCGCCAATACCAAGCATCAGTTGTTCACGTTGAGATGGATCAAGAAGGACTTATTCCTGACTCACTCCGCGCTGCAATCAAGAGTGTTCGTGCAGCAGGTCGGAAAATTAAATTCCTTTATCTCATCCCTAACTATCAAAATCCAACAGGTGTCTGTCTTCCAGCAGATCGTCGCACAGAGATTTTAACTATTTGTCGTGAAGCAGAAATATTTGTCGTTGAAGATAATCCTTACGGATTACTTGGTTTCGATAAGCCATCACCGAATGCGATGCGTGCTGAAGACTCTGAAAATGTTATCTATCTCGGCTCTTTCTCTAAGACAATTGCATCTGGTCTACGTGTGGGTTGGGCGCTTGTTCCGCAATCTCTCAAAGATAAGTTAGTGATCGCATCAGAATCTTCGATTCTCTGTCCATCAAACTTCACGCAGCTCACAATCTCGAGTTACTTAGCCGATCAACCATGGCGCGATCAAATTGCAAGTTTCTGCGAGCTCTACAAAGTTCGTCGCGATGCCATGCTTGAATCACTCGAACAACATTTCCCATCTGAGGCGACATGGACAAAGCCTGGTGGTGGTTTCTATGTCTGGGTCAATCTTCCAGCTGAAATTGATACAAAGGCGCTGATGCCAAAGGCGATTGTTGCAAAGGTTGCCTATGTTCCCGGTAATGCCTTCTATGCAGATGGCCTCGGTTCTTGGTCGATGCGCCTTTCATACTGCCACCCAACGCCAGAGCGAATCCGCGAAGGTGTAAAGGCTCTTGGTGGAGTTATTAAGCAAGAGATGCAGCGCCGCGGCACTGCCCTCAATTAATCTTTTATTTATTACCTTCGATGAGATCGACAATACGTTGTAGATCTTCGTTGCCAGAAAATTCGATCACAATCTTGCCTTTACCTTTTCCGCTCTCAACACTTACCCGCGTATCGAGATAGTCGCTCAGTAATTCGGCCGCTGCTAATCCAGCGCCTGAAACACCTTTAAGTGCAGTCTTCTTCGCAGTCTTAGTCGATGGTTTCAGTGTTGCAATGATCTCTTCAACTGCGCGGACAGATAAACCTTCGGCCACAATTCGTGAGGCTAACTTTTCAATCTCGTGAGCGTCGGTGAGTCCCAATAAGGCACGTGCATGCCCTGCAGAAATTACTCCCGCCGCAACTTTCCGTTGCACGGAATCAGGCAGATTGAGAAGTCGGATGGTGTTGGAGATAAGTGGGCGTGAACGTCCAAGTTTGAGAGCGAGCTCGTCATGCGTGCAGCCGAAATCTGAAAGTAGTTGCGCATAGGCCGCGCCTTCTTCAAGTGGATTGAGATTGCTGCGGTGAATATTTTCGATGAGCGCTTCACGTAAAAGTTCATTATCTGGAGTCTGTCGAATAATGACTGGAATTGATGTCAGCCCTGCAGCTTTAGCTGCGCGAAAGCGCCGTTCTCCCATAACAAGTTCGTATTTGTTCTCTGCCACCTTACGAACAACAGGTGGTTGCAGAATTCCAATTGATTTAATCGATGCAATTAATTCGTTTAGCGCTGTCTCATCAAAGACTGTACGAGGTTGGCGCGGGTTTGGAGCTATTTGGCTAATTGGTACTTCATTCTGTTGTGCAACTTCAGTACCAGCAACTGTGAGAGATGTTGGAATCAATGAATCTAAATTGGTTCCAAGTCCACCGCGCTTAACAGCCATTATGCGATTCCGCCTTTGTAATTAATGCTGACAACATTGGAATCGAATACAACTTCATCTTTTACTTTTCCGCGCTCTGCAATCTCGCGCGCAACTTGCATATATGCAATCGCTCCTGGTGATAGCGGATCGTATGTCATCACCGTCTGGTTATAGGACGGTGCTTCAGATACTCGCACTGCGCGCGGAATTGGAATATCAATTAGTTCGTTTGGGAAATGTGAGCGAACATTTGCTGCAACATCATTAGATAAACGTGTGCGCGAATCAAACATTGTTAAGACAATTGTTGAGAGGTTAAGTGAAGGATTTAAGCGCTTCTTTACAACGCCATATGTTTCAAGGAGTTGTGATAACCCTTCGAGTGCGTAGTACTCGGTTTGGATTGGAATCAGCAACTCTTTCGATGCAGCAAATGCATTAATGGTGAGAAGGCCAAGCGATGGTGGGCAATCAATAAAAATATAATCGTAATTAACACTGATGCTTTCAATCGCTTCTTTTAGTTGCAATTCGCGTGCAACCATTGAAACTAAATTAATTTCCGCATTTGCAAGCGATGTATTCGATGAAACACAATCAAGTACAGGAAAGCCTGCAACTTTCTTAATGACATCTGATATCTGCGCATCACCCATCAAAACTTCATAAATACCTGCGCTATCACGGTGTTCGACTCCTAGCGCAGTTGATGCATTGCCCTGTGGATCGAGATCGATAACGAGGGTTCGCAAGCCCCCCATCGCAAGCGCTGCCGCGACATTGACAGTGGTGGTGGTCTTGCCAACCCCACCCTTCTGATTGGCGACGGTGAAGATGCGGGTTGAGGCCGGCTTGGCCATCGCCTCTTTAAGGCGACGGACTCCTACAACCTTTGTTTCACGTGAATCATCGCCGGACATGCACGAATCTAATCACGCATCCTTATTGAAAGGTTAAAGAGGGGTGCTTCCCTTGCGGAGCTCAACGATCCGGCCGAGGCCGATCCCTTCAAGGGTAATTTCATGGAGTTTGGCGTTCTTCATCCCCGCCATCTCGGCGGCTGCGCCCTCCCCCTTCATAGCAAGGAGCGCTCCATTGGTCTTGACCATATGCCAGCTCATCTTCTTGAGCTTTTCGAGGGGCGCAACTGCGCGGGCGGTAACGAAATCAGCGCTCTTCTTTACATCTTGCGCCCGTCCGCGGATTACCTCAATATCTCTGCCGGCGGTCGCCTCTTTGAGGAATTCGACCCGCCTTTCGAGGGGTTCGATGAGCGTTACCTGTAGATCAGGGCGTGCCAGGGCGATCACAATTCCGGGTAGCCCAGCCCCTGATCCGATATCAAAGAGGGAGGCGCCTTGCGGAAGCAGGGTTGTTATATGGAGGCAGTTGAAGATATGGCGCTCCCAGATGCGCTCGCCTTCGCGAGGGCCAATTAGGCCACGCTCAATTCCGGCACCCACCAGGAATTCGGCAAATGCCCGAATCTCAACTTCTCGCTCTGGAAAGTAGCGGCCGACTAGCCCCTCTACTGTTTGTTCCACGTGAAACTTACGCCGGGTAGATAACTACGAAGCGGTTAGGGTCTTCTCCATCAGATTCTGAGGTTAGGCCGAGTGTCTGGATTGTGTCGTGGATGATCTTGCGCTCAAAGGCATTCATTGGGTCGAGCTTGATTGAGCTACCTGTGGTCTTCGCCTGCTCAGCCATCTTCTCAGCCAGCGCGGTCAACTCTTTGCGACGGCCAGCGCGGAATCCATCGATATCGAGCATGAGGCGGCTGCGATCACCTGTCGATGTCTGAACCGCTAGGCGGGTCAGCTCCTGGATTGAGTCGAGGACTTCACCATCGTTTCCGACGAGGTGCTTGAGTTTGCCACCCACGATCGCTAGAGATGCACGGCCATTTTCGACATCGATATCGATATCGCCATCGAGATCTGCGATATCGAGCAAGCCCTCGAGGTAATCGGCTGCGATATCGCCTTCCTCTTCAAGCTTTGCCACGCTCTTTGGAGCCTTGGCGACCTTATCTTCGCTCTCTTCTACTTCTACAACTTCAACTACATCTGACATTGCTGTCCCCTTTGTCCATTAAAAAAGTATTAATACTATTTGTCCGAGTTACTTCTTCTTCTTTTTCTTCTTTGGTTGTTGTCGTTGTCCCAGAACCTCTGGCTCGCTCGCCTCACTCTGGTCAATTCCTTCTTCGGTCTTACCTGCAAGCTTTGCCTTGTGGGCGCGCTTTCTCTGAAGCTCCTCGTATGCAGGAGATCCTGGCGTTGGGTTTCTCTTAATGACATAGAACTGTTGTCCCCATGTCCATAAGTTTGTGGTCGACCAATAAATCAAAACACCGACAGGGAAGTTCACACCTGAGATGGCGAAGATAATTGGGAATAAATACAACATGATTTTCTGCTGTTGCAACATCATATTGTTTGATGAATCCATCTTTGGCATTCCTTTAACCATCAACTGACGTTGAGTTGTAAAGGTTGTACCTGACATAAATGCAATAAGTAGAACAGTCACAATCTTTACGGTTGTTTGGCTTGAACCTAAGAAGCTCTGTGAAATTGGAGCGCCGAAGAATTTTGCCTGCGCCGCGCTTACTAAGTAATCACCTTTAAGAAAACCGTGTGGTTTATTTTTGGCAATTCCATTAAGAACTGTAAAGAGTGAGAAGAAGATTGGTGCTTGTGCCAATACCGGAAAACATGAAGCAAGTGGATTTGTCTTATGCTCTTTATAGAGCTTCATCATCTCTTCTGATTGCTTCTGGCGGTCATCCTTGTACTTCTTTTGAATCTCTTTCATATGTGGCTGAAGCGCTGTTAATGCGCGCTGGCTCTTAATCTGTTTTACGAAGAGTGGGATCAAGATAATTCGGATAAGTACAACAAGTCCCATAATTGAGAGTGACCAGGTCACACCCGAGTTTGCCCCGAAGATTGGCGCTAGCGCTTTATGGATTGCGACAATGACACCAGAGACGATGTCATATAGAGGGTTGAGAATAAAGCTCATTAGTTAGCGCCTACCACTTCTTTTTCGTTGTCTATTAATAAATTCTTTACATCTGCACAATCAAGGTGCTCGTCGACATAATCAACTCCGCCTTGAGACCATGGGTTGCAGCGCACAATGCGCCAAACCGCCATAGCAAAACCTTTTAAGCCATATCGGCCAACTGCTGTGGCTGTGTAGTTGGAACAAGACGGGTAGTACTTACAACGCGGCGCCGTATGTGAGGTTGCGATCTGGTAGGCGCGCACTATTGCAATGAAAATCTTTCTCATTACTTCACTGTTGCTTTCTCGGCTCGAGAAATTAACTTCGCGATGAGATCGGAAATTTCAGTAGCGATATTGATGTCGCCATCTTGTGCCAAAGCGCGGATAACAAGGAGTGAACCTGTTGGAAGTATGGAAATTTGTGGGGCTACCGCATGGCGAACTTTGCGCGCTATACGGTGACGTTTCACAGATCCTCCGGTTGATTTACTAATAATGAGTCCGCACTTTGCCGATGCGTTATTTGTGACAGGGGATAAGTAGAGATATCCAACAAAGTGTTGTGAGGTAACTCGGGTGCCGCTCTTTGTTGCGCGAGCGAAATCTGAGCTTGCAGTTAAACGTGCATCTATTGGGAGCACGAGATTTTCCTGTGCGCTCGAAACCTTACGCTGAGAGCTTTGCGCGGCCCTTAGCGCGGCGAGCAGAGAGAACTGCGCGTCCTGCGCGGGTAGCCATGCGGGCACGGAAGCCATGCTTCTTGGCGCGGCGACGCGTATTTGGCTGGAAGGTGCGCTTTGTCATGAGAACTCCAAAATCTGTGAGGCGCTAAGTACGCCTATCGGTCATAAGTACGGGGGAAGCAAGGAGGTAACGGTAAGGGTGTGGATAGGTGCGGGTCAAACTCGTGATCTGCCTCCGCCAAGGCCTCAAGGTGTGGATAACCACTTGCTATTTCCTGAATAGGGGTCTACTTTGCGGGTTCTCCACAGGTATCCGTCAATTTCGGTCTAAATCAAGGGTAAACCCCAACTTTAGACCACAGCCTGTGGATAACATTGTGGATAGACCTGGGGGCCCATTATGGCAGTTGTTGGCGTCGAGCTAACAGAGCTCTGGGATCGCGTAGTCGAACATATATCGGCCGGCGAACCCCAGCATCGCGCCTTCTTAGCGATGACTAAGCCTCTAGGTCTTCTACAGAACGAAGGTGGGGCAACCAGTCTCTTGGTTGCCGCCCCCAACGCCTTTGCAAAAGATGTTCTCGAATCCCGACTTCGTGCAATTATCAATGACGTTCTCACAACTGAACTTGGTGAGAAAGCAAATATCGCGGTAATGGTCGATGAAAATATCGAACTTGCAGATTTACCTGCGCCGGCAATTACCGTCGACAATATTGTTCCTCGTGTTGTGCGCGATGAAGATGGAGTTCGTAAATCAGATGAACCATCACAACTTAACGCGCGCTACATCTTCGACACCTTTGTAAGTGGTGCATCAAATCGCTTCGCCCACGCCGCAGCATTCGCGGTAGCTGAAGCACCAGCTAAGGCATATAACCCGCTCTTTATTTATGGTGACTCGGGTCTTGGTAAGACCCACTTGCTTCACTCTATTGGCGCATACGCAAAAGAGTTATATGGCAATGTCCGCGTGCGTTATGTATCTTCTGAAGAATTTACCAATGACTTTATTAACTCTATCCGCGACGATAAAGCTACTGCTTTTCAGCGTCGCTATCGCGATCTCGATATTCTTTTAGTTGACGATATTCAATTCTTAGAGAATAAAGAACGTACTCAGGAAGAGTTCTTCCATACCTTTAACACCTTATATAACGCTAATAAGCAGATAGTTATCTCATCTGATCGTCCGCCAAAACAACTCACTACTCTAGAAGATCGTCTCCGTTCACGATTCGAGTGGGGTTTAATTACAGATATTCAGCCGCCAGAACTGGAAACCCGTATTGCAATTCTGCGCAAGAAAGCTGCGCAAGATAAATTAAATGCTCCAGATGATGTCCTTGAATTTATCGCCTCGAAAATATCTACAAATATCCGCGAGCTTGAGGGTGCGCTAATTCGCGTTACCGCTTTTGCATCCCTTAATCGCCAAGTTGTCGATATGGGCCTTGCTGAAATCGTTCTGAAAGATTTGATTCCAAATGAGGTTAACTCTGAGATCACCGCTCCAACCATCATGGCGCAGACCGCGGCTTATTACAGCCTCACCATCGACGATCTCTGTGGAACATCTCGTTCGCGTGCGCTAGTAAATGCGCGCCAGATTGCGATGTACTTATGTCGCGAACTCACCGAGCTTTCGCTGCCGAAGATCGGCCAGACATTTGGCGGCCGCGATCACACCACTGTGATGCATGCCGACCGGAAGATCCGCGAATTAATGGCTGAGCGCCGTTCGATCTATAACCAGGTCAATGAGCTCACCACCCGTATTAAGCAGCAGATGAAGTAGACCCCTAAATAGGGGTTATGTCCCTTTTCACCCTCTTTACCCCCAAGGTGGGGATAACTTGTGGACAACTGTGGATATAGCCGCGGTTTATGTGGGTATCTATCCATTTAACCTAGGGATGAAAGGTTGGTCCGCGTAATGCGTAGATCGCTACACATACTTACCCACACCCTTCACGGCGTTTCCCACAGCGGTTTTCTGAGAAATCAAGGCTCTGACCTGCGCTTATACTGGTTCTCCACAGCTTTCTCTTCCGGTTACTACTACTACCTTTATATATACAAAACCCGTTTCCAAGCGGACCGCTTCCACATTAGATTTCAACCACTACTTACCTATACGAGTGCGAGGGCTACGGCGTGAAATTTACTGTTGATCAACATTCTCTAACAGATGGGGTGAACTGGGTTTCCAGAAGCCTCTCCACTCGCCCTATTAAAACCGAGCTCCTTGGAATAAAGATTGATGCAACCGGTGATGAAGTTTTTCTCAGCGGTTCAGATTTAGAGACATCATCGAAGGCGCACTTTAAAGCAGATATTTTAGAGAAGGGCGCAGTGCTTGTTCCCGGAAAGTTATTGGCGGAGATCTGCAGGTCACTACCAAATAAACCAATCACTATTACTTTAGATGGAACGCGTGTACTAGTTACATCAGGAGCTGCAAAATTTACTCTCCCAACACTCTCGCTTTCAGAGTACCCAAACCTTCCTGAACTACCTGAAACAACTGGAACAGTTGCAAGCGATACTTTCGCAACAGCAGTTGCACAAGTTGCTATCGCTGCCGGCCGCGATGATTCACTACCAACACTAACTGGTGTACATGTAGAAATTACCGAAGACACCATCACACTTGCTGCAACAGATCGCTATCGACTTGCAGTTCGCGAATTCACATGGAACCCAGCAACACCCGGATTTTCTACATCTGCACTCATGCGCGCTCGCACACTTGCCGATGCCGCCAAATCATTAGTTGGTACAAAGAACGTCTCACTCTCTTTTGCACCATCAACCTCCAATGATCGCCTTGCAGGATTCTCTGGCGACGGTAAAACAATGACATCACGCATGTTGGATGGAACCTTCCCCCCATACCGCCATTTACTTCCAACCGAATCGGTTACAACTGCAATTGTAGAGGTTGCTCCATTCTTAGATTCTGTGCGCCGTGTCGCACTTGTTACAGATAAAACCGTTCCACTACGCCTTGAATTTAAAGATGGTGGAGTATCACTCGAAGCCGGAGCTGGCGAAGAAGCGCAAGCAACCGAAACTATCGACGTGCTTTTAAATGGCGAACCAATCTCAATCGCCTTCAACCCAATCTTCCTTGCAGATGGTCTCCAAGCAGTCGGAACACCTTTCGTGCAAATTTCATTTACCGGCTCCAACAAACCAGCGATCCTCACAGGGCGTACCGAACCAAACGGCGCATCTATCGAGAATTACCGCTACCTGTTGATGCCAATGCGTTACGCCTCTTAACCCGGCCCACATATGCGCGTACTAAAGCTAGCGCTGACTAATTTCCGCTCCTATAAAAACCTTGAGCTGGAATTCCCGGCCGGCCCCACAACTTTTATCGGCAATAACGGCAGCGGTAAAACCAATATCGCCGAAAGTTTAATTTACCTCGCATACCTGTCATCGCACCGCGTCTCCAGCAACCAACCACTTCTCTCACTTGGGGCAGAACAAGCAATTATCCGCGCAGAGATTGAGAGCCAGGGGCGCACACTGCAAGTTGATTTGGAGATCAATGCAAATAAATCAAACCGTGCGCGTTTAAATGGCAACGCAGTTAAATCACAACGCGAAATATTAGGCGCTCTACAAATTATCTACTTCTCACCTGAAGATTTGGATTTAGTACGCGGTGAACCTACACACCGCCGCGATTTCCTAGACAAACTTCTTATCACCCAATCCCCACGACTTGCAGGAGTGATTAGCGATTATGAACGCGTAGTAAAACAACGCAACACTCTATTGAAAACTCGCGCGCCCGAAAGTTCACTGATTCCCTGGACAGAACAACTGATTACATACGGCGCTCAACTTTCAGCTGAACGCATCAAATTGGTAGATGACCTCAACCCATATGTAGCTGCAAATTATGCAAACCTCAACGAGGTCAAAGCTGCATCAATCTCTTATAAATCTTCAACCGATAACTTATCGGCAGATATTGCACATAATGTGGAGATATTAACTGCGCGACAGATTGAAGTTGCGCGTCAAGAACAAGAACGCGGCGTTTCACTGATCGGCCCACACCGTGATGATCTCCATTTACAACTCGGAGATTTTCCCGCAAAGGGTTATGCTAGCCATGGTGAATCCTGGTCGATGGCTATCTCCCTACGTATCGGTTCTTACAACTTATTAAAATCAGAGGGCGCCGAACCAGTCTTAATTCTCGACGATATCTTCGCCGAACTCGATACCGCCCGCCGCCAACAACTAACTTCTGTAACTCAGATGGCCGAACAAACTTTTATCACCGCAGCTGTTGAAAGTGACTTGCCTACCGAATTACTATCCACCAAGTTCTATGTAACGCCAGGAAATGTAGAAAAAGGGGAGGTAACGCGATGAGTAAACGCGATCTCGCCCACGACCTTTTTCAAAGTTATAAAACCGGATTTACTAAAAAGAAGAAGATTGTTGAAGAGCGCACCCAGACACCAGGTGACCCAACTTTGATCGCCAATGTTTTAAACGAACTCATCCAACAACGCGATTGGGATGCCGGATTGGCCGAAGGCACCCTCTTTGCGACCTGGCCACAGATTGTCGGCCCCGAGATCGGCCAACACACAACACCGCTATCAATGCTCGACGGTCGCCTACTTGTTCAATGCTCATCAACTGCTTGGGCAACCCAGTTGACCTTGGTTGGCCCCACACTGCTCGAGACCATCCGTTCCAGTGCACCAGGTGCCTTAGTCGAATCCCT
>JBAXLF010000026.1:0-14174 GCA_037134955.1 Actinomycetota bacterium
TAACCCCCGCCTTGCAAAGGCGGTGCTCTACCAATTGAGCTAGGTCCCCGTATTAGAACGGGTGGGCCCAGGTGGACTTGAACCACCGACCTCTTCCTTATCAGGGAAGCGCTCTAACCAGGCTGAGCTATGGGCCCGCAAACGAACTTTCGTGCGTGTGCAGAAGCGCAAGGTTACTTGAAATTCATCAAGTAGCCAAAACGGCTATGCCATAACTACAGGCGTGAACCCTACTACTTTTGCGTCGAAATCTCATCTTCGCTGTTGCGGGTCACAGATAACAGGGTCGCACCTTCATCGAGGTTTACCAGGCGCACACCCATTGAATCGCGGCCAGTTTGGCGGACTTCAGCAGCTGGGGTGCGCATCACGGTTCCGGCAGATGTGATCGCCAGAATTTCATCGCTATCGACTAATACCAATGCAGAGACAAGTGTTCCGCGAGATTCTTCATCAATCTTCGCCGCTTTAATTCCAATTCCACCGCGCCCTTGTAAACGATATTCATCGATTGCAGTCTTCTTACCGTACCCACCATCAGTTGCAGTAAAGACGAATGCACCAACAGAAGTCGCTGCATCGACGCGAGACATTGTGAGCAATTCATCGCCTTCGCGGAACTTCATTCCAATAACACCAGATGTGGAACGTCCCATTGAGCGAAGTGATTCGTCATCTGTTGTGAAGCGAAGTGACATAGCTTTTTTGGAAACTAGAAGTAGTTCATCGCCGTTGCGGACAAGAGATGCAGAGACAACTTCATCACCAGGCTTGAGAGAGATTGCAATCAAGCCTCCAGTACGCGGTGAGTCGTATTCGCTCAACGGAGTCTTCTTTACTAAACCGTTCTTGGTCGCTAGGACTAAGAATGGAGCGGCGTTGTAATCCTTGAAAGAAAGTACTTGAGCAATCTGCTCATCTGGTTTAAAGGCCATTAAATTTGCAACGTGCTGTCCGCGCGCATCGCGACCGGCATCTGGCAATTCATGCACCTTGGCGCGATAGACGCGACCTTGGTTGGTAAAGAACAATAACCAGTCGTGAGTAGAGGCCACAAAGAAGTGATCTACAACGTCATCTTGCTTAAGCGCTGCACCCTTAACTCCACGGCCTCCACGGCGTTGTGACTTATAAAGATCTGCGCTGGTGCGCTTGGAGTATCCGCCACGAGTAATAGTGACAACTGCATCAGTATCTGGAATCAAATCTTCTGCAGAGAAGTCGCCCTCGCTGGCAACCAACTGGGTACGTCGTTCGTCGCCATACTTTGCGATCAAATCTGAAAGCTCTGTCTTGATAATTTCACGTTGCTTGGCTTCAGAGGCCAAGATGGCGTTGAGTTCGATGATGTCAGCCATCAAGCCTTCGTACTCATCATTGATCTTCTGACGTTCCAAAGCGGCGATACGTCGCAACTGCATATCGAGAATTGCATTGGCCTGAATTTCATCGACATCGAGCAACTTCATCAAACCGGTGCGCGCTTCTTCGGGTGTCTTAGATGCACGGATAAGGGCAATCACTGCATCGAGAGCATCGAGGGCTTTGAGATATCCCTTGAGGATATGCGCGCGCTTCTCTTTCTCGACCAAGCGGAACTTGGTGCGACGAATAATGACTTCAACTTGGTGCTCGATGTAATACTTAATAAATTCATCGAGGCGCAGTGTGCGTGGAACGCCATCGACAAGTGCCAACATATTGGCACCGAAAGTATCTTGCAATTGTGTCTGCTTATAAAGATTGTTAAGGATCACCTTTGGAATAGCAGATGATTGAAGAACAATTACTAAGCGCTGACCAAGACGTTCGTTACCTTCATCGCGCACATCGGCGATTCCCTTGATCTTGCCATCTTTCACAAGCTCGGCGATCTTGAGCGCTAAATTATCTGGGTTAACTTGGTATGGAAGTTCAGTCACAACTAAACAGGTGCGCTTATTGATCTCTTCTACATTGACAACAGCGCGCATTGTGATTGAACCGCGACCCGTGCGATAGGCATCTTCAATGCCACCACGGCCGACAATCAGGGCCTTCGTTGGGAAATCTGGACCTTTAACAATAGTGAGCATATGGTTGAGCAGATCAGGAGCAGCCATATCTGGATGTTCGAGGGCGTAGATAACTGCTTCGCCGATTTCGCGGAGGTTATGTGGCGGAATATTTGTCGCCATACCCACGGCAATACCTGCAGAGCCATTAACCAGAAGGTTAGGAAAACGTGATGGCAATACATCTGGCTCTTGCGAGCGACCATCGTAATTTGGTGAGAAATTAACAGTATCTTCATCGATATCGCGCATCATCTCCATCGCGATAGGAGCTAAACGCGCTTCTGTATAACGCATTGCCGCAGCTGGATCGTTTCCAGGTGAACCGAAGTTTCCATTGCCATCGACTAATGGGTAGCGAAGCGACCAAGGCTGAGCTAAACGAACAACGGTGTCATAGATAGCCGTGTCACCGTGTGGGTGGTAATTACCCATGACATCACCGACGATACGTGAAGATTTGTAGTAACCCTTATCTGGACGATAACCAGCGTCATACATTGCATAGAGAACCCGGCGGTGTACTGGCTTTAACCCATCGCGTACATCGGGCAGCGCGCGACCAACAATGACTGACATTGCATAGTCGAGATAGCTGCGCGCCATCTCAACTTGTAAGTCAACTTTCTCGACGCGGTCGAAAGTTACTTCGTCTGGGTTTAGATCTTCAGTAGTCATTAGATATCCAAGAACCGTACATCTTTAGCGTTACGCTGAATAAAGGCGCGACGTTGTTCTACATCTTCGCCCATTAGTACTGAGAACAAATCATCTGCAGCTGCTGCATCATCGAGAGTTACTTGAATCAGCACGCGATGTTCTGGATCCATAGTGGTATCCCACAACTCTTTGGCAGGCATCTCCCCAAGTCCTTTAAAGCGCTGGATTCCATCATCTTTCGGTAGTCGCTTTCCAGCATCGAGACCAATCTTGATCATGCCATCACGTTCTTTATCGCTAAATGCATATTCGACTGGATCTTTGCCGCCCCACTTCAATTTATAGAGAGGTGGTTGTGCCAGATAGACGAAACCATTTTCAATCAGTGGGCGCATAAAGCGGAATAACAGTGTGAGAAGAAGAGTACGAATATGTTGACCATCGACATCGGCATCGGCCATCAAAATAATCTTGTGATAGCGCAGCTTTGCAATATCAAAATCATCGTGAACACCGGTACCGAGTGCGGTAATCAGCGCCTGGACTTCATTATTTTGCAGAACGCGATCGATGCGCGCCTTTTCGACGTTAAGAATTTTTCCACGGATAGGAAGCACAGCTTGGTTACGTGAATCGCGTCCACCCTTTGTAGAACCGCCTGCAGAGTCACCTTCGACAATGTAGAGCTCGCACTTTGCTGGGTCGGTCCACTGGCAATCAGCTAACTTGCCGGGCATTCCGCGGCCTTCAAGTAAACCTTTACGATTTCGCGCTAAGTCGCGCGCTTTGCGCGCTGCAACGCGAGCAGATGCTGCATCAATCGATTTACGGATGATGTCTTTACCTTCTTGCGGATTTTGTTCAAACCATTGCGTTAGACGCTCGTTGACAACTTTTTGTGTAAATGACTTCGCCTCGGTATTGCCCAGCTTTGTCTTTGTCTGTCCTTCAAATTGTGGTTCGCCTAGTTTGATAGAGACGATTGCAGTTAGACCTTCGCGGACATCGTCACCTGTAAGACGATCTTCCTTCTTGCGGATTAAACCTTGTTCTTCCGCAAACTTATTGACCACAGAAGTAAGCGCTGTACGGAAACCTTCTTCGTGAGTTCCACCTTCGTGGGTATGAATCGTATTGGCAAAGGTGTAGACGGATTCAGAGAAGCCGTTATTCCACTGCATAGAAACTTCGAGCGATAAGCGCGCTTTCTTATCTTCGGCTTCAAGTGCGATCACTGATTTGTGGAGTTCGCCACGAGTTGAATTAAGGTGCTTTACGAAATCTGTAATGCCGCCCTGATATTGATAGCGAACTGTAAGTTGCTCGCCTTTCTCATCAACATGGCCATCGCGCAGATCTGTCAGTGACAAAATCAAACCGCGATTAAGAAAGGCCATCTCGCGAAAACGGGTTGAGAGAACTTCAAAAGAAAAATCTGTAGTTTCAAAGATTTCTTCCGATGGCCAGAATTGAATTGTGGTTCCGGTCTCGGTTGTTGATTCGCCCTTTGCAACAGGCGCAGTTGGGACACCGCTTCGATAATCTTGGCTCCAGATAAATCCATCGCGTTTTACTGTTGCCGCTAACTTGGTGGAGAGCGCATTAACAACCGAAGATCCAACGCCATGAAGTCCACCAGATACTGAGTAACCACCGTCGCCGAACTTTCCACCTGCGTGCAGAACTGTCAGTACAACTTCGAGAGCTGGCTTCTTCTCAATCGGGTGGATATCTACTGGAATACCGCGCCCGTTATCGACAACCTTGAGAGATCCATCGGGCATAAGAGTGATCTGGATTTCGGTGCAGTAACCCGCGAGCGCTTCATCGACTGCGTTGTCGACGATTTCATAGACCAGATGGTGCAATCCACGCTCGCCGGTTGAGCCGATATACATACCGGGACGCTTACGGACAGCTTCAAGGCCCTCGAGCACGGTGATCGAGGAGGCGTCATATCCGCCCTTGCCTTGATCCGCGGTCTCTTTACTCACAAAAGTCCCCTTTTGAAAACTGGCTCATTTGGGCTGTAGAGCGGTTTTTCCTCAACAGCAGGCTGAAATCCTATCGTTAAATAGAGAGTGAAATAACCCTGAAAAGGCTCTGAAGTGGGCAATACCGCGCGAAGAGAAAGGGGGTGAGGGTTCCTATTAAAATGAGGGAGAAATATCTCTTATCCACATGGTTTATCCCCATTGTGGGTGGAGTTACACGCCTGTAATTCAGCGTCAACTCTCCACCGTTCAACTACCGCAATTTCTCAGGAAAGACACAGCAGTACGGAGCACTCTTACCGCATGGCAATTGAAACTTCCGGACAACGCATCCTTGTCGTCGATGACGAATCAAGTATCAGCGATCTCATCGCAACGAGTTTGAGATTTGTTGGCTTTGATGTGCGCACTGCGGCAACAGGTTCGCAAGCTCTCACGATTGCCGAAGAATTTAAACCACACGCAATGATTCTCGATGTCATGTTGCCTGATCTCGATGGTTTTGAAGTCTGTCGTCAGATTCGTAATGAAGGAATAGAAGTTGGCGTTCTCTTCTTATCTGCAAAAGATGAGATGAAAGATAAAGTGCAAGGTTTAACTATCGGTGGCGACGATTACATGACAAAGCCATTTAGCCTCGAAGAGCTTGTCGCTCGTTTGCGCGCGCTATTGCGTCGCATTGGTGTTGTCGAGCAGAGCGTCGATGATGAAAAGATTCGCTTTGCAGATCTCGAACTCGATGAGGCAACGCACGAAGTTCGCCGCGCCGGAACTTTGATTGAACTCTCTCCTACTGAATTTACTCTTTTGCGTTATCTCCTCATTAACGCAGATCGCGTTGTATCTAAGGCGCAGATCCTTGATCATGTCTGGGATTACGATTTCGGTGGCGATGCTGGAATCGTTGAAACATATATCTCTTATCTGCGTAAAAAGATTGATATCTACGAACCCGCACTCATTCACACAGTGCGCGGCGTCGGATATAGATTGCGCCTGCCAGCGGCTAAGTAATTGCTATGAAATCCCCATTTCGCCACTGGAGCCTAAGGAGTCGCCTGACTCTTGGGGTTGTACTGCTCTCAGCATTTGCATTTGCTGCTTCCGGATTCGCTGCAAATTATGCGCTGCGCGGATATCTGGTTACACAAATTGATAACGAATTAATCTCTGTGGCTTCGGGCTCTCTTCCACAAGTCCAACGTGCCGGAATTGAACACGATGACGAAAGCCATCTACTTCCAAAAACTAAAGGCGGGAACCCGGTACGGAGAATTCCAACGGCTACATCGCTTACCTTGTTGGGAATCGATGGCAAGGTCAGCGCCCAAATTGGTGGAGATCTCAATCCATCCTCTATCAAGACTTACATCGCGATGCTGACTAAAAATGAGATAGCCACACACGGTGGCGAACCTTTCACGCTCGAAACCCCTGGCTCAGATTTCCGAGTTGTGGCTCTTCCTCTCTCCAATGGCCAAGGAACTGTTGTAGCGGCAAAATCATTGAGCGATCTCGATAAAACAATTGCCAAACTTCAATTTCTCTTCTTCTTAATTTCCTTCATTCTCCTAATTTTGATCTTAATCGCTTCTCGATCAGTTATTAAAGTTGGTCTAAAACCTCTCGAAGATGTTGAAGTCACGGCAGAAGAAATCGCTAAAGGTAATTTATCTGCTCGCCTTCCCGACACTGATCCTGCTACCGAAGTCGGGCGCTTGGTTACCTCGCTCAACACCATGCTTGCACGTATTGAAGAGTCTTTCGCAGTGCAGACCCAGAGCGAAAATAAATTACGGCGCTTTGTTGCTGATGCTTCCCATGAACTTCGCACACCTATAACTGCTATCCGTGGTTTCTCCGAACTACATCGCCAAGGTGCGGTAACCGGTACAAAAGAAACATCCGAGCTCATTGGCCGAATTGAAAATGAATCAAAGCGGATGGGTTCACTCGTGGAAGATCTCTTGCTCCTTGCTCGCCTCGATCAAGCGCGCGAGATGGAGGCAAAACCTGTTGATATGAATAAGGTAGTTGAGGAAGCGGTTATCTCAGCCCGAGCCGCTGGGCCAAACCATCCCGTTGAATTAATTTCTGAAGGTACTGAAATTTTCACACTGGGAGATGAGCCACGAATTCATCAAGTAGTCGCCAACTTATTGGCCAATGCGCGGGCTCATACTCCCGCCGGCACACCGATCACTGTGACTGTTCGTAATTCAGATGGCGGCGTAGAGATTGCAGTTGCTGATAGTGGTCCAGGTTTAAGTGAAGAAGATCAAGCAAAGATCTTTGAACGTTTCTATCGCGCCGATAGCTCACGGGTACGTACCGGCCCCGATGGAAGCGGTTTAGGCCTATCAATCGTTGATGCAGTGATGCGCGCACATGGCGGTAGCGCTTCTGTGAAATCTACGTTGGGTAAGGGCGCGACTTTTACCTTGTCATTCCCCCGCGGGGAAAAATAAGTTATTCCCCCGCAGGGCCTAAAGATTCCATCGCACGCAAGGTGGCGATGCGCTCTTCAATAGGTGGATGAGTACTAAATAACTTCGATACCGACTTTCCATCAAGCGGTGATTCAATCCAGATATGCGCAACCGCATTTGATTTCTGCTGCACAACAGTTGTATCTGCCGCTAAAACTTCGAGCGCTCTGCGCAGACCCGCGGGATTTCGTGTAAATGAGACAGCTGTTGCGTCGGCTAAAGCTTCGCGTTTGCGCGAGATTGCCGATTTGAGCAACATTGCGGCAAGTGGTGCGAGGATCAAGATCACAAGTGAAACTACAAGAGCAATCGGATTGCCACCATTATCGCGATCACGATCTCGGCCACCACCAAACCACATCATGCGGGTAAGGAAATCGCTCAATATCGCAATTGCGCCAGCAGTTGTGGCTGCAACAGCAGATACCAATGTGTCGCGGTTGGCCACGTGGGACATCTCGTGAGCAATCACTCCTTGTAATTCGTCGCGATCCATTACCTCTAATATCCGTGAAGTAAATGCAATCAACGCATGCTCGGGGTTTCTTCCGGTTGCAAATGCATTAGGCGCACTATCTTGAACAATCGCTACCTTTGGCATAGGCAGGCCACTTGCAAGAGTTACTTCTTCAATGAGATTAAAAAGCTCGGGTGCATCTTCGCGTTGAATAACTTTTGCGCCGGTCATTGTGATAACCAATTTATCTGAACCGTAATACGAGCCCCACACGCCTACGAGAGCGATACCCACTGCTATTGGAACAATTGCAGTGGTGGTTCCTCGTCCAAAATATGTGAGCGCTGCATATGCAACGAGCCAGGTAAGTAGCCCCATAGATGCAAGGAGAAAGTATGTCTTTCCCTTATTGGCAGATTGAAGCGCGCGGAAGTTATTTTCAGCCATTGTAGATATTAGAACTTAACGTTAGGGACGTTGCGATCTGCAGCATTCTCAACTTCGTAGAACTGGCGAGCGCTGACCTTGGCCATGCCGGCAAAGAAGCTGGTAGGAATGGTTTTCACCGCTGTATTGAGCGAACGCACATTGTCGTTATAGAACTGACGTGCGAAGGAGACTTTATTCTCTGTGGTTGAAAGTTCTTCCTGCAGCGATAAGAAGTTGCTTGAAGCTTTAAGATCTGGATAAGCCTCGGCAACTGCTAGTAATCCACGAAGAGCTGATGTGACTGCACCATCAGCTGCAGCAACATCGGCAACTGTTGAGGCGCTAGTCGCCTTGGCGCGCGCCGCAACAACTGCATCAAATGTTCCTTGCTCGTGCTTTGCATAACCCTTAACAGTTTCTACAAGGTTGGGAATTAAATCTGCACGGCGTTTGAGTTGAACTTCAATCTGTGCAAATGCTTCATCGACTGTGATGTTAAGTCGGACGAGGCGGTTGTATTGAGCTACAACAAAGAGAATTACAACTGCGATGACGGCGATAACAATATATTTCATGGTTAATACAACCCCTTATGCCTGGTGGGTATTCCCCGGATAGAGATTATCTGGGGCTTATTTGATTTTACTCTTATGGAAGTTCATAAAGGAACGGCTTGGAGTTGGTCCGCGCTGTCCTTGATAACGAGATGCGTAGATTGCCGAACCATATGGATGCTCGGCAGGTGATGAGAGTTTGATGAGACAGAGTTGGCCGATCTTCATACCTGGGAAGAGCTTCACAGGAAGATTGGCAACGTTGGAAAGTTCGAGAGTGATATGTCCAGAAAAACCTGGATCGATAAAACCTGCAGTTGAGTGGGTAAGAAGTCCGAGGCGACCGAGTGAAGATTTTCCTTCGAGGCGACCGGCAATATCATCAGGCAGAGTTATTACTTCATAAGTGCTGGCGAGAACGAATTCGCCGGGATGCAAGATAAATGCCTCGCCATCCTCGGCGATTACTTCGCGAGTGAGCTCAGCTTGTTCGATCGATGGATCAATGACTGAATACTTGTGATTTTCAAAGACGCGGAAGAACTTATCGAGGCGGACATCGACTGATGATGGCTGGATCATCGCCTCTTCAAATGGCTCGACGGCAACGCGGCCAGATTGGATTTCGGAGCGGATATCGCGATCACTGAGTAGCACGGGCAGAGCCTATAACGCCTTCTGGCTAATCAAGCGGATCGTTCGCCCATAGCCAAATATTTCTATCTTCAGAAGCGCCTTCCATAGACTCAAAACCATGCGGCCCTTCGCTGTGGCGTTGCCAATCATTAGCTGCCAACAATCGCGAAAATCCAGCTAAGGCGACAGGGTCACTCAACTCTTTTTCGCTGCCGTTAAATTGAAGTGGCCCTGCATGATCGATGATTGATGTTCCAATCACAATCTGACCGCTCTCAGCCTTCATAATTTCAATAACACGAGATTGTTGTGGCCAATCGATATGCGATCCTGTACGAATCTCCCAGAATGCATGTGAGCCATCGCTCTTTAAGCACTCTTGGATTTTATGGTCGTGCACATGGCCCGAAAACCAGAGAATGACATTGGGATAGCTCTCGAGAAGTTCACGAATTTCTTTCTCGAGTGCAGGTTCGTTGACTCCGTCAGGAACATATCCATTGAAGAGATTCTCTAGCGGATGGTGAGAAGAGAGAACGACATATTTATCTTTCGACTCTTCCAGTAATTCACGAAGCCACTCAAATTGTTCGCGGTGAATACAACCTTGCCATCCGCCGTAACGATTAACTGTATCTAATCCCACTAAGCGAACGCGCGCACCAATGTTGCGGTACCAATATGCAGTCTGTGGTTCGTCATGGTTTAAACCATGATCATGTCCGCAATTGGTATGGATATCTACCCACTCATCGATAGTTACCAGTTTGCGTCGCGGATCTTCAGTTACTTCAACGGTATCGAGGTGATCGACACCTGGGTAGACAGCAGGACCAACTTCTCCAAAACCGGTAAAGAGGGTTGCTAAATCATCCATGCTCTTCAGCGCTGCAAGTTTTGATTTTCCTTGCACTAACTCATCTAGAAGTGGTGTGGGTGCTGCAGTTCCCTGCAAAAGCGCATCGTGATTTCCATGCACTGCCAGCCACTTATGTTGCATTCCTTGCGCTTCAAAGTCTCGCTCTGCTGCTGCTAATAGCCCTTTGTAGTGCGGGAATCCATGAAGAGTATGGGGGCGATCTGCCTCTTTACCTGCAGGTGGGCCATCCGGATGATAGAAGTGAATATCATAGGTATCAGGATTTGATGAGTGAGCAGCTTCTGATTTTGCGCTATCTCCACTCTTCGGATTTACCTTCCCGCCATCAAGAATCGTCTTATACCAATTAAGTTCATTGCTCTGTGCGTTATCAACGACATCACCAGTAATCACTACAGCATCAATCGGCGCACCTGTCATAGGTGCATGTGTAATTTCATTTGCTGCTCTGACCATCGCTTCAAGTACTTGTGTCGTCAAAAATTCTTGTGCGCGATATGTACCAACATAAGGAACTAGCGCAGAGAGCGGGCTATCAGGATCAGCAATGCGATCAAGAAACTCTAAACGCGCAGGAGAAGCAGCATCACAGATGTGCAAATCGCTGAGATGGATAAATGTTGCAAGCGCTTTACGTTCGCGGGGTTCGCTTCCGACTGCAATCTCACCGCTATCCATAACCAAATCTGTCCACTTAGAATCTGGTGTTGCTTTGGAACGTACAATCTTTCCATCGAGTGAATTAGACATGTGAAACAAGTACCTCATTCAAAGTTACATTCAGGGTCACATCCTCACCAGGATGGAGATCTCCAGATTCATGGCTTGGCATTAGCGCTTGAATTACTGCACCCTCTGGGGTCTGACAGATAATCTGTGAAGAGGCTCCGAGGAACGAGCGAGTGATGACCTTTGCATTACCAGATCCAGCTGCTCGCGAAACTTCGATAGATTCCGGGCGGACGAGAACTGAGATAGAGCCGCTAATTCCGTTGGAATTCTTTACCCGGATGCTCTTCCCGAATATTAAAACGAGATCTCCTTGTTGCTCTGCTGGAATATGATTCATGGTTCCTACGAAGTTCGCCACAAATGTTGAAGCAGGGTTGTTATAAAGAACATCTGGCGTATCAATCTGTTCAAGGTGTCCGTTACTCATTACCCCAACGCGATCTGAGATTGCCATAGCCTCCTCTTGATCGTGAGTAACGAATAGCGTTGTCGTTCCAAGTGAAATCTGTAGTCTACGAATTTCTTCTCGAAGATTTGTGCGAACCTGAGCATCAAGTGCAGATAAAGGTTCATCGAGCAGAAGAACTTCCGGTTGGATTGCCAGAGCTCTTGCCAGCGCAACTCGCTGTTGTTGTCCTCCAGAAAGCTGATGGGGAAAGCGCTTGCTTTGTGTATCAAGACCCACAAGCTCGAGTAACTCGAGCGCAGTCTTCCGGCGTGAGGCTCTTTCAACCTTGCGCATCTTTAAACCAAATTCAACATTTTCGACTGCACTCAAATTGGGGAAGAGTGAGTATGACTGAAAAACCATCCCCATATTTCGTAAGTGGGCTGAAAGATTCGTGACATCGCGGCCTTTCAATGCAACAGTTCCAGCATCGGAACGCTCTAGTCCTGCAACGATACGAAGTGCCGTCGTCTTACCGCATCCTGATGGTCCCAGGAGAGCGACAAGTTCGCCTGCGCCAATCGTAAGGTTGAGATTATCGAGTGCGACGGTTTGGCCGAAGCGACGCGAAATTCCTGCGAGTTCAAGTGTTCCAGATTTCATTCTGTAGCATCCATTCGTTTTTTTGACCTAGAGGAGGAAAGGCTGGCAAAGAACACAACAAGAAAGGCAAATGTTAAGGAAAACACTGAAAGTGCAATTGCACCAATAATGTTTTGTTGCGAAACAGATGTTACCCAGGTTGGAAATGTGTCCCAGTGCAATAGGGAAGTAAGGGTGAACTCACCAAGTGAAAGAGCAAAAGTTAGAAAAAAAGCACCAGCGACTGCTCTGCGCATTACTGGTGCGATGACATAAAAAATAGTTGCAATCCAACTTGCGCCAAGGCCACGAGCTGCTTCAGATATAGTCTTTAGTGGAATTGCTTGGAGCCCATTATCTAGAATTCTAAAAGTAAATGGGAGCGCGAGAACTACGTACATCAATGGCAGTTCATATTCGGTTGATTGCAGCCAATCTGGAAAAGCTGTTTGAACTCCAATTGACAGAGCAACAACAGGAATTACTAAGGGCAAGAGAGTAATTAGCTCGACAAGAGGCCGGAATAGTTGGGCCTTCAAATGTAACCAGGCAACAGAAGGAACCACCAGAATTGCAGTAAAAATAACCGCAAAAAGAGCAATTTTAAATGAGAGTAGTAAATGGCTCAAAAATTCGGGTTGCTCAACAATCCATCTATAAGGTGCAAGGGAATGCATTAACTTGCCGTCTTGTGAGTAAGAACGGAATGAAAATTCTGCCGATGATCCGAAAGGTAAGAATATAAATAGACTTGCTACTGCAAGCGTGAGGGGGAGGGCAAAACTCAAGCGGTTCCTCATTGCTGCCATCTCCGAGCGCGGCGTTGGATAATCAAGTAAGGGATCATCGCAAGCGCTGAGATAAGAACCATCCCGACAGCAAGGGATTTACCAACATTCGCCTGATCTACTTGAACATTTCCATCGACTAAAGTCCCGATTACCAATGGGACAAGGGCAATATTTCCTACAGTCATAGCTCTTGCGGTCGCATATGCTGCAAAGCCACTTGCAAACAGCAGTAGAAAAGATGCTGCGAAACTAGGAAATAGCAGCGGGATTCCGACTGTCGTCCAAAACTTTTTGGGTGTGGCACCCAAATTCTTCGCAGCATCTCGCCATTCACTGCGGATGCTATGTAATGCCGGGGAGAAAATTATTACCATAAGAGGAATTTGAAAATACAGGTACACAAAAACAATTCCTGAGAATGAGAAGAGTGTAAATCCACCAGAATAGAGATCAACGCCTAGGGCCTTCAATATTTTAATTGCTGAACCTTGTGCACCAAAAGTTGCAATAAACATAAAAGCGAGTGGAACACCACCGGTATTTGCAAGCACGCCACTTAGTGATGTCACAAAACCTTTGAGTCTCTCGGAACCACGCACCTCGATGATATAGGCAAAAATCGCACCTGGTATCGAAGCGAATAGCGCAGAAAGAGCTCCAAGAAGAATACTGTTTTGAAATGCAGTGCTGTACGGCTTTTGAGCAATTGTCGTGAAATTTATGAATGACCATTGGTGATCATTATTTTTAAGAGAATCGACCACAACTGCAAACATTGGCCAAAAGAAGAAGAAGCCCAAATACACAAGTAGTGGTAAAAGTGGCGCAGCAATAATTAGGTTACGTCGAGCAAAGGTGCCCCCCTTTCGGGAGACACCTTTGCTTGAGACGTAGCTGTTAGTCATTGATTATTGGATTACTGATGGCCACATTGTCTTGACGACAGCTTGCTGTGGAATCTGCTGATCAAGAGTCGGGCTATAGACCTTTACGCCAGCTGGGATTTCAAATCCCGCTGGTGGTGCAATCAATGTGCCCTTCTTAATCATTGCTGCTTCTGTAATTGGGTGAGCCGCACCTGAGTTAAAGATGTTCTGTCCGCCCATAATTGTTGCGAATACCTTCGAACCTGACTGCTTGATATCAGCAGCTGTGAGGTCCTTAGAGAACTTGCCCTTGTTCTCTGAGAAGAGGAATTCTTCCCAAAGACGCGCAGCTGCACAGTGTGGTGCCTTCGCGTTGATTGCTTGGATGTATGGGCTTCCCTTAAGAACTACGTCCTTAGGAGTTACATACTTAAGATCCTTGCCAATTCCCTTTGCAGCGGCGATAAATCCTGGACCGTTGAAGCTCCAAGAAAGCGCAATCTTGAATGCTCCTGTTGCCAAGTTTGCACCAGTTGCTGGAACAGTAACGAAGTTACCTGACTGCTTCATTGAACGGAAGAATTCGATTCCTGGCTTGATGT
>JBAXLF010000027.1:0-14064 GCA_037134955.1 Actinomycetota bacterium
AATTCGCGGAAATCTTCAACCAATAAATCGATCTCCATCTGCCCGTGAGCTAATGAGATCAACCACTGCTCATCGAGCCCTGGCGGAGTGATGATGCCGCGGTTCAGTGCAAAGAGCCAATGTGCTTCTGCAACACCAAAATCAGTTTCTTTGTAGTCGCGGTAATTGCGTACCGGTGTTGTTGACCAGGTAACACAGCCTTTGACTCCAAATCCAACAGTATGTGCAGGTAGTTGGTACTCATCAATGATTTCGCCAATTCGTGTGAGCGCCTGCAAATTCATTGCTTCTGCATCAGCGAGAGCTTGATCTGAACAGATGCGATCAATTGCACGAACACCTGCCATAGCAAGGGGGTTACCGTTAAATGTACCGAAGTGTGCCATCTTGCCGTTGGTAATGAAGTCCATGTACTTCTTCTTGCCACCAAATGCAGCAAGTGGAATTCCTCCACCAATTGATTTTGCAAGCGTGATCAAGTCGGGCTTTACTCCCAGTCGAGCAGATGCACCATGTGCTCCTGCAGTAAGTCCTGTCTTAACTTCATCAAAGATAAGAATGACGTCGTATTGATCGCAGAGTTCGCGAACACGTTCGAGATAACCAGCATCGGGAAGAACAATCGCTAGGTTTTCAAGTACTGGTTCGACGATAAAGCAAGCTATCTTCTTGGAGTTCTTCTCAAACATCTTCTCGAGCGCTTCGATATTGTTAAATGGAACGACGTAGATATCTCCAGGAACCAAGTTTGGTTCGATATAAGGAGTTGGCTCTTCGGCATCGCCAGATTCAGCAACTGGAGGTTTAGCAGAGACTACAAATGGATCGTAGCTGCCGTGGTAACCGCCCTCGATTTTGAGGATACCCATCTTCTCGGTTGCAGAGCGAGCGACGCGAACTGCGTACATAGTTGATTCGGTTCCAGAGTTAGTGAAGCGAACTTGATCAATTCCAAATCGTTTACAAATACGTTCTGCAGCATCACTTGATGTAGGTGATGGTGTTACAAAGAGCATTCCTTGGTTGAGCGCACTTTGAACTTCTTCAACGACTACAGGGTTGAGGTGGCCGGCGAGCATTGCGCCGAAGCCCATGGATAGGTCAAGGAGCTGACGACCATCAACATCGGTCATGTAGGCGCCCTTGGCGGAGACAATTGAGATTGGGTATGGATCCCAGTGCTGGAAGCTTGAGGTGACACCGAGTGGCATTGAATTGTGTGCACGGCTGCTTTCGGTCGCCGAAGCCTTGGTGTTCTTAGTAAAGAGTTCCCACTCTGCTGCTAGTAATGCGGCAACTTTTTCAGGGGATATTGGAGTGGATGTTGTTGGTACATAACGATGTGTAGCTCTATGTTGCGATTGGATCGCTGATTGTGTAGTCATTGTAAAGCTGTACGGCAAATGTCTCTGATTTAGAGACGGTTTGAGAAGTACTCTCCTTTTTGGTTGCGAATTAACGCAAGGTAAGTATCTCTTAAGGTAAAAAAGTTTGCAAGTAATTGGACTTCCCTGCGTGGTTTACGCGTAAAAGTACTTTTATTCTTCCAACATTTTCTCTAGTTTACGTTTAAGAATAACGACTACAACTATCACAATAAGTAAGAAAACGATTGCCCAATAACGTAGATACTTTTCGAGAGTTGGCAATGAGTTGGCAAATTCGTAGCCAAGCAGAACCACAATCGAGGAAAAAACAATGGCTCCAGCAGCATTCCACTTTAAGAATGTGCGATAAGGAACCTTATTCATTCCGGCAAGTGCCGGTACCAGTGCGCGAAGTAGAGCTTGTGCGCGACCGAAGAAAATTGCTCCACCGTGATAGCGATCAAAGATTGCTTGAGCCAATTTCCAGCGTTTTTCTCCCACAAAGCGACCGAAGGAATTGTGTTGAATGCGTGGTCCTAAATGCTTTCCAACTTCATATCCAACAGAATCACCTGCAATAGCAGCGAGAATTGCGAAGCCGAGAAATACCCAAACGCTCCAGACATGTGAGTGTCCTAAGACACCGCCAATTAATAGCGAAGTTTCACCGGGTAATACAAAACCAACGAATGCGGCAGCTTCTGCAAATGCTAAGAGAATAAGGAGAGCAAAGAGTGGTACTTGCAAGTTATGTGCAACAAGTGTGTCAGCAGTGTGATGTATCCACTCTGAAATCGACATGCGAGAACTGTATCTGAGCATTAAGGTTCTCGATATGAAAGCAGAGACTTCAGTTCCAGTTCACGAAATCATCGCAACACGTCGTAGCCCACGTTCATTTGATACAACGGCAACGATTTCGGATGCGGATCTTCTAGGCGTCCTTGAGGCGGCCCGTTGGGCGGCATCGGCATTTAATGGTCAGCCCTGGCGCTTCTTTGTAGGAAAGCGTGGAGATGAAGTCTTCGGCCAGATACTTACCTCACTGGGTGAGTTCAATCAGAGTTGGGCCAAGAATTCCTCATCACTGATTTTAGTTGCGGGAAAGACCACGCGCGGTGATGGAAGTATCCATGCAGATTTTCAATATGACTGCGGATTAGCCGTTGCACAACTCGTTATAGAAGCGCATCACCGCGGATTAGTTGCCCATCAAATGACTGGCTTTGATAAAGCGATTGCACAACGCGAACTATCTATCTCTGCCGAGTTAATGCCAGTTGTCGTGATTGCGCTGGGAACACAAGATGCGCCCGAGAAACTCAGCGGCCCATTACTCGAACGCGAGATTGCAAAGCGTGAGCGACTTCCTCTTGCAGAGATTGTTGTGAAAGGTCTTCCCGCCTAAAAGCGAGAGCGAATCTCCCACAGATCTTTAAAGACCGGGTTGAAGAGAGTGCTTGCAAGATATTCGACCCCGCTTGATCCACCCGTTCCCATTTTGTGGCCAATAGTGCGCTCCACCATCTTTACATGGCGATAACGCCACTCTTGAATTCCTTCATCGATATCCACTAGCCGTTCTGCAACCATCGCTGATTCTGGATCTTTCTGGTGCACAGTAAGCAAGATTTCTTGAATCTCGCTATTAGATTGATAGGCAAGTGATTTATCTCGGTTTATTACATCGCTCGGTAGCGTGTATCCGCGCTTCGTTAAATAATCTAGAAATGAATCCCAAATTGAATTTCGCGAGGTAATTGCTTTGATCTCTTCTTGTATAGCGGGAGGTAGATGGCCAGCCATTTTGCTGTCACGACGACCAAGAATCGCTTCGACCATTCTAAATTGTGCTGATTGGAAACCACTTGACGATGAGAGGTAACCTCTAAAGGCATTAAATTGCAATGGAGTCATCGTCTCGAGAATATCGATCTGAGCAACACAGACTTTCATAATGGTACGTATGCGACCCAAAATCGAGAGCGCATAATGTGTATCTCCACTTTCAAGAACACGTTGCGCTTGGAGGAATTCGTGGATGAGCTGCTTAAACCAGAGCTCGTATGTCTGGTGGATGATGATGAAGAGCATCTCATCGTGCTCCGGACCATCAGATAACGGCTTCTGTAACTTCAGCAAATCATCGACTGCGAGATATGAAGAATAGGTGAGAGCTGATTCAAAGTTTTCGCTCATGTAACTCGTGAATCCGATCCTTGCACTTGCTCGTATTGGCGGCTTTCCGTGAGATCTCGAATACGAGCGAAACCATCCCAGACTTCGACGTAAGAAGTTGGCAGGGGAGCAATTGCCAATCGAATGGCATTGGGGGTGCGGTAATCAGGAATGACATTGGCAAATTTACGAAGCGCAAGACATATCTTGGCAGCATCAGGATGGCCGATAGAGATATGTCCACCACGTTCTTGTGGATTGCGTGATGTCAGCAAGCTATATCCCAGCGGTGCTAACCATTCGTCAAAGAGATCAATCATCATCTGCGTTCCCATTGCCGCTTTTGATGCGATGACATCGATACCAGCTTCTTCAATCATGCCAAATGCAATCTGAACAGAGCGAATGCCGACGATAGATGGACTTGCGATTTGGAAACCACGGATTCCTTCTGCCTTTTCAAAGCGTGCGCCCATTCCAAATTGATCTTCATTGGCGAACCATCCTTGAATTGGAACGTGCAACTCTTTCTGGACGCGCTTATTTACATAGAGCCAGGCGGGTGAACCGGGACCTGAGTTTCCGTATTTATATGTGCACCCGACCGCAAGATCTACGCCGTTGGCATCAAAGTTCATCTCGATGGCACCGGCTGCGTGGCTGGCATCCCAGACTACGAGTGCGCCATATGAACGAGCTAAATCGGTGACCGATTGAATATCTGTACGAGCACCTGATCGATATTGAATAACTTCGAATGTAACGAGAGCTACATCCTCCGACATATATTTCTCAAGTAACTCAGCTGTAATCAGTTCATTCTCTGCGATTGCTGGATCTTCATTATCAATGATCACGAGATTGAGGCTGAGCTGCTTAGCGATTCCTTCGAGGATGTACCTGTCGGTGGGAAAATTTGCGGCATCGGTAATGATTGTCTTACGTCCAGGACGCGCATTGATTGCAGCGAGACAGAGCTGATAGAAATTTACAGAGGTTGTGTCGCAGACAAGGACTTGTCCAGGTCCTGCACCCAAGGCAGCTCGACCGAGCAGATCTCCAGCAACTTGCGCTTCATCAATCCAGTGGCTCCAGCCAGTGACAACTTCATTGCCCCACTCTTGCGAGAGAAAATCGCTGATTGCCTTCACGGTTGCATGAGGAAGGCGACCTAATGAATTTCCATCGAGATAACAGAGATTAGGGTCGGTAATGACAAATTTGCTGCGATATTCGGCGAGCGGGTCATTCTTATCGAGCTCCAACGCATACGCGCGGTCTGTGACCTTCATAGTTCAAAGGTACGCTCTCCTACCGTGGCGCGCAATGTTGTAAATATCGAAGAGGTTTCTAAAGCCTTTGATATTCGCCCACTTCTAGAACGCGTTTCGCTGGGGGTATCTGAAGGCGAAAGAATCGGAATAGTCGGCCGTAACGGCGCGGGCAAATCCACGCTCATGAAAATCATTGCTGGTGTTGAAGAACCAGATGCAGGTCGCGTCACAAAGACCAATGCATCGAAGATCGGCATCCTTTCGCAAATAGATAGTGCTGCCCCTCATTCAACTGTGGGCGATGTTGTTATCGGAAATCGCGAGAAACATGAATGGGCGAGCGATCCGCGGATTCGCGAAATCTTTACTGGTCTCTTTGGAAGTTTCGATGACCATATCTTTGATCGCACCTTTGCATCACTTTCTGGTGGAGAAAAACGGCGCGTGGGTTTAGCAAAATTACTAATTGATGACCTTGATTTAATATTGCTCGATGAGCCAACGAACCATCTTGATGTTGAAGGCGTTGCTTGGCTCGCAGCTCACCTAAAAAATCGTAGAGATTTAGCTGTCTTAGTTGTAACGCACGATCGTTGGTTTCTTGACGAAGTAACTGATCGCACCTGGGAAGTTGTACTCGGAAAAGTTGAAGAGTATGACGGTGGGTATTCTGCCTTTGTATTGGCTAAAGCCGAACGGGCGCGGCAATCAAGCGCGATGGATGCCAGACGCAACAACTTGATTCGTAAAGAGTTAGCTTGGCTGCGACGTGGTGCGCCGGCGCGAACGACAAAACCTAAGTTCCGCGTTGATGCGGCAAATGAATTGATTTCAGCTGAACCTTCACCGCGTGACTCAACTGAACTTTTGAAATTCGCTCTCAACCGATTGGGAAATACGGTCTTTGAACTTCATCATGCATCTATCAAAGCTGGTGATAAAGAGTTAATCGATAACTTAACGTGGAATATCGGCCCGGGCGATCGCATCGGAATTGTTGGTATCAATGGTGCCGGCAAGACAACTCTGATGCGCACTTTGGCGGGACAACTCAAAGTGGCATCAGGAAAGTTGGTCACTGGAATTACAGTCAAGATTGCCTTTCTTACTCAGCATCTTGATGAGCTTGACCCCACTTGGCGCTTACTTGAAGCGGTGGAGAATGTGGCAACCCATGTCGAAATTGGTAAAGGAAAGACGCTTTCTGCTTCACAACTATGCGAACGACTTGGCTTCGATCGAGATGCCCAGTGGACACCAGTTGGCGATTTATCTGGTGGCGAACGACGTCGTCTGCAGTTAACACGGTTGCTGATGGATTCACCGAATGTCTTACTACTTGATGAACCAACCAATGATTTTGATATCGAAACCCTGACCGAACTTGAAGATTTGCTCGATAGTTATGGTGGAACTCTGATTGTCATCTCCCACGATAGATATTTCCTGGAACGTGTATGCGATCGCTTCTGGGGCTTATTGGGCGATAAAAATCTGCGCGATCTTCCCCGTGGCGTTGATCAATACCTCGAACAACGCGTTGCATCGATTGCGGCAAGCTCTGCAACTGGAAGTAAAACATCTTCTACCTCTTCTGCAGCTGAACAGCGTCAACTAAAAAAGGATTTAACGCGTGTAGAACGCCAGGTTGCTAAAGGGAAAGAGCGCCTCGCCTCCCTACTCCAAGAGCAAGAGGATCAAGCTTTTAATCCGGAACGTCTCATCGAGATCGCCGCTGAAGTCGAAAAGGTCCAAATGGAGTTACATTTACGCGAAGAAGAGTGGCTAGAAATCACCTTAGCCCTAGAAAGTTAATAGGATTTGGAGATGTCTAAGCAGACTCAGCGCCTCGATTTTTTAGCAGCAATCTCTGGCGTCATGATTGCGCTGCAAGCTCGCGCAAATGGGGAACTCTCTCATCGCATAGGAAATGGCGTAGAAGCAGCGCTTGTCTCATTTGGCTCGGGTCTAATCATCATTGCCATCATCGCAATCTTTAGCTCGAAAATTAAAGAGGGAGCACGCAATCTGCGAGGCGCAGTCACCCGCAAAGAACTTCCCAAGTGGACTCTCTTTGCTGGTGCGCTCGGTGGCAGTTTTGTAGCGGTACAAACTCATATCGTTCCGCTCATTGGTGTAGCTATTTACTCTGTCGCATCAATCGCCGGACAGACTGCTACCTCGCTAGTAGTTGATCGGATTGGCTTTACCGGTGGCGGGAAGAAAGAGATAACACCGCGCAGAATTGGGGCAGCGTTCTTTACCGTCTTTGCAGTCTTTATCTCAGTTCTCGATCGCATTGATGCCAAAGATTTATCTCTCTTTGCAGTCATTTTGGGATGTATCGCCGGCGCAATTGTCGGAGTGCAGCGGGCCATGAACGGTCAGATCAATGAACATTCACATCAGAGCTTTACAACCTCATTTCTAAACTTCATCATGGGTACAACGTTTCTGGTTATCTTCCTCGCAATACTTGCACTTGTGGGTTCCGAGAAAGTAGTTCCACTTCCGGCAGGACCGTGGTGGATGTATACCGGAGGCGTGATTGGAGTTATCTATATCGCCTTTACTTCAACGATTGTGCAACACCTAGGAGTACTGACCTTCACACTCTTTAGCGTTGGCGGTCAGTTGCTGGGTTCTCTTTTGATTGATCTTTACTCACCAACTCATGGTGTGCATGTTTCTATCTATCTCGTAACTGGAATTGCGATGACTTACCTAGGAGTTATCGTGGGCGGCGTAAATAATTCACAAGGCCGGAAACGATTGACGCACAAATAAAGAAAGTTGCAATTGCGTAAGAAGAAGTTTTGACCCAAGGCAATGAAGCTGCGTAGTAACCAGCCAAGGTAATGCCACATCCCCAGAGAACTGCCCCCACAACGTTGGCAGATAAGAACTTGTAGTAATTCATCTTTGAAGCTCCGGCGATCGGTGGCACAAAGGTGCGAATCCATGGAAAGAAGCGAGCTGCGACAACCGCCCACCAACCGGTATGTTGATAGAAGCGCTCAGAGCTAGCAATCATTTGTTGCATACGAGGTGATGTGCGCTTATCCAAGTAGGGGCGACCCACTACTCGGCCAATGACAAAACCAATTTGATCACCGAAGAAAGCCGAAACCACAATAACAAGTATCAAGAGGACGATATTGATATTGCTCTTTGCTGCCGCTACGAGACCTGCGCTAAAGAGAACAGAGTCACCGGGGAGAAAGAAGCCAAAGAGCAAACCCGTCTCTACGAAGACAACCGCCCCAATAACGAGATAAAAGATAAAGGGAGCAAGCGCTGCAAACTGTGCATCGAAGGATGCAAGTAAATTCATTACACCGACTTCTTTACAGCGGCAGCAACCTGAGTCACAACATTGGGATCAAAGACGCTTGGCACGATAAAAGAGGTATTGAGTTGCGATGGACTGACGCAATCAGCAATTGCCTCGGCTGCCGCGACAAGTAATTTGTCAGTGATCTTATGTGCTTGCGCATCAAGTAAGCCGCGGAAGATTCCAGGAAATGCCAAGACATTATTAATCTGGTTGGGATGATCGCTGCGGCCAGTTGCAACGACAGCTGCATATTTTCGAGCAATGACAGGATCAATCTCGGGATCTGGGTTGGCCAAGGCAAAGACAATCGAGCCGGTAGCCATCGCCTTGATATCTGCTTCGGCAAGCACATTTGGTGCGCTGACTCCGATAAAGATATCTGCACCCACCATTGCTTCGTGGATGGAACCTTTAAAGTTTGCAGAATTACAATTTTCGATAAACCAGTTACGCATTGGATCTTCAGATTGAGATTCTTTATGGATAACGCCATCTTTATCAAATGCCACGATATTGGTTGCGCCGCTCAGAACTAAGAGTCGAGCAATAGCGGTACCTGCCGCTCCTGCACCGCTCATGATGATTTTTACTTGAGAAATATCTTTCTTCACCAACTTCAGTGCATTGCGAAGCGCAGCAAGGACAACGATTGCGGTTCCATGTTGGTCATCGTGAAATACCGGAATATCGAGTAACTCGCGCAGACGTCGTTCTACCTCAAAGCAGCGCGGAGCAGAGATATCTTCAAGATTAATACCACCGTAGACAGGTGCGATTAATTGGACTGTGCGAACAATTTCATCGACATCTTGGGTATCAAGACAGACGGGCCAAGCATCGACATTGGCAAAGCGCTTGAAAAGTGCAGCTTTACCTTCCATAACCGGAAGCGCTGCAGCAGGACCGATATTTCCTAAGCCCAATACTGCCGAACCATCGGTAACGACAGCGACAGTATTGCGCTTCATCGTAAGACGCCTTACATCTGAAGGATCATCGACAATCGCTTGAGAAATGCGAGCCACGCCTGGTGTGTAGGCGCGTGATAAATCATCGCGAGTCTTTAACGGAACCTTTGAATGTACTTCAATCTTGCCACCGAGGTGAAGCAGGAATGTGCGGTCGCTTACCTTGCGAACTGTTAAACCATTGTGAGAGGAGAGTGCATCATGAATCTGTTGTGCATGATCAGCATCGACAGTGTCGCACGTGACGTCAACAACCACTTTTTCAAGGAGTGATTCAACAACATCGAGCGCAGTAATCGTTGCACCCGCATTGGTAATAGTTGTAGTAATGAGTGCAACAGGTTGAAGTTCAGGAGATCCTTCAACGCGAATCGTGATTCCGTATCCAGGGGATGTGGATGCCATTTACACGACTCCGTAAAGTCGGTCACCGGCATCGCCAAGTCCAGGAACTATGTAACCCTTTTCATTGAGTTTCTCATCAAGTGCACCAGTAACGAGAGTGATAGGAACACCAGAGTCTTTGAATGCATCTTCGAGAGCTTTTATACCTTCGGGAGATGCCAATAGGCAGATTGCTGTGATCTCATTCGCACCACGTTCAATTAAATATTCAAAGGCGGCAATCAGAGTGCCACCAGTTGCCAGCATAGGATCGAGAACATAAACCTGGCGTCCCGATAAATCTTCAGGAAGACGATTTGCATAGGTACTTGCCTGCAACGTTTCTTCATCGCGGACCATGCCGAGAAAACCAACTTGTGCAGTTGGAAGAAGTTTTGTCATACCTTCGAGCATTCCTAGACCTGCGCGCAAGATTGGCACAACAACTGGTCGAGGTTCAGCCAAGACAAGTCCGGTAGTTTGTGTAACTGGAGTCTTAACCGACACAGTTTTAGTGCGCACTTCACGAGTTGCTTCGTATGCAAGGAGAGTGACGAGCTCTTCGACAAGGAGGCGGAAAGTTGGAGAATCAGTTCTTTCATCACGTAAAACTGTGAGTTTGTGAGAAATCAGCGGGTGATTTGCTACATGAACTTTCATGTCATCTACCTTACAGGGCTTTCTTTCCGTATCAATGGGTGCCAATATGGGCTTATGTCAGAGGAGACCCAAGACTTCGCGATTGAGGCGTGGCACGAAGACGGGCGATGGTCTCTCGCATCTTTGCCAGACCCTGATGACTTAACTCACATCATTGATCGGCTCAATAGACAACAGACCAATGGTGGCGCAGTTGCGCTAATTTCAATCGATGACGAATTCTTCTTAGCAATTCGAGTGCTGGGTGCGCACACAAAATATTTCATTAGCGATCTGACATGTGCACTTGATTATGAAGTTGCTGCAGAATTCCTCGAGATAGCTGAGATAGATCAACCTGAAGAAGATGACGAACCTTTACCAGCAGGCGATCTCGATATCTTTGCTGATCTGGGCATGCACAGCATGGAACTCTCAACTCTCTGCGATGATGCAGATCTATTTCCTGACGAACAGATTGAGGCAATTGCTAATCGTTTAGGTTTTAGTGATCAATTAACAGAACTACTGGAGTCGTAGAAATTTCCACACAATCACCTCAAGATCTGATGCACGAAGCGATTGCAGTTGCACGCGGCGCCTCTGCCTCAGGTGATATCCCAGTGGGTGCACTTGTCATCAATAAAGATGGGGTTGTCATCGGCAAAGGAGCAAATGAGCGCGAAGCAAATAACGATCCCACGGCACATGCTGAAATTGTTGCAATTCGAAACGCAGCTGCGCGTTTACAGAATTCCCGGCTCGATGGATGCACTCTTGTAGTAACACTAGAACCGTGCGCAATGTGCGCTGGAGCAATTGCACAATCTCGTATCTCGCATCTGATATTTGGAGCGTGGGACGAGAAAGCTGGTGCAGTTGGGTCGGTCTGGGATGTACTCCGCGATCCGCGTTCAATCTTTAAAGTAGAAGTAACTTCCGGAATTCTTGAAACGGAGTGTGCTGCGCTACTGAAGGATTTCTTCTCAGATAAGTAGTTCGTACGATGGGTTGAAGATTGTCAGAGCGCCATCTTCTTCTCCGACCATTCCTTCAGCACAGATAGTTGTGCCAACTTCAAGGCCCTTCAATTCGCGGCGACCTAGGAATTGTAAAGAGATACCACCAGTTTCATCCCAGACCTCAACTTCAACGCGTGGTGCTCCAGCAGATGGTGCCGTGCGAATTGACGAGACGGTGCCTCGTACATGCGCACGTTCGCGCCAAGTTGCTTGGTTGATCGGGATAACATTTTCGGAGTAGTGCGAGACTTCTTCAGTACTTTTTACGACAGGTTCGTGAACACGACGAGTCTGTGGCTTAGCCACCTGCTGAACTGGTTGTGAAGTGAAAGTCTCAGGATGTACCAACTGGGTTTCACCTGTAATGATCTTTTCAACATCAAAGGGAACAATCGTTGCCACAACTTGAGAAAGTTGCGAGATTGGACGAGCGATTTCTTCAGCGGTTTGATCGTGCAATAACCTGCCCAAGAAACGGGAGTAAGAACGACGCGGAAGCAGAAGCGTTAATTCGACATCAGGCGAAGTCGTTGCACGAATTGCATAATCAACTGCAGCGTTTGCGATGCGGCGATCTGGGCAATCGATAAATTCAATCGGAACATCTGATAACCCTGGATTGGCAGCCCATGCCTCTTTAATCTCTTCTGCGCGGACATCATCAATGACGAAGTGCACAGCAGTGAGATCTCGTGGTTTCAAACTTCGCGCATAGCGAATGGAGCCAATCGTTGCAACATCCACTGAATCTACAAGGACTGCAACATCGTGACGCGAAATTGTTGTGGCGCGTGATGCGCTCTTACTAATCTTTAGAGCAGCTTGTTCGAGGCGGTACTGCTTATTTAATCTAATGAGTGCAAAGACCAAAATTGGCGTGATAACAATGATTACCCAAGCGCCTTCAGTAAATTTCACAACCGCAAAGATCACAATAATTACAGCTGAGACCAAGCCTGATAGCCAGTTGACTATTACTTTATAGAGCCAGCCAGAACCTTTTTGATTGAGCGCGCGCTTACCCATTCCAAAGCCAACGAGCGCGAAACCGGTAAATACTCCGAGCGCATAGAACGCTACGAGGTGATTAACAGATCCACCGGTGACTAACACAAGTGCAGTAGCACCTAGCGCTAGAACGATGATTCCATTTGAGAAAGCTAAGCGGTGTCCACGCTTACTGAGCTGACGAGGCAAGAAACCATCGTTGGCGACAAAGTTAACGAGATATGGGAAACCAGAGAATGCAGTATTTGCACCGGTGATAAGGATCAACATGGTTGCGCCTTGCACAACATAGAAGCCGATATTTCCAAATGTTCCAGTACCCAAAGTCGCTTTTGCGATTTGTGAGATCACTGTTGGAGTTCCACTTTCATACGGTGTAGCCCACAAACGATGCGCGAAGTATGAGACTCCGAAGACCAGTGATCCCAAAATTGCTGACATGATTACGAGAGTTTTACGGGCATTCACACCTTCAGGCGCACGGAATAGCGAGACTCCATCTGAGATAGCTTCTAGGCCAGTCAGTGATGATCCACCATTTGCAAAGGCGCGCAAGAGGATAAATATGGCGGCAAAGTTAAGGAGGCCCTTGGCTTGCCCAATTGCAACCGCGCCATGGAGAGCAGTGGGATCAAATTTAGGAAGTGTGCCATTTGCGATGCGGTAGATGCCCATTCCAAAAACGGTGACGAGTGAGAGAACAAATAGATATGTAGGGAGCGCAAATGCGGCGCCTGCCTCTTTTACACCGCGCAAGTTTCCAAAGGTCAGTAGCGCGATTACACCTAAAGTCATCCATAACTTGTAAGACTGCAAACCATTAAATGTCGAAATAATTGCATCGATACCAGCCGAAGATTGAATTGCGACAGTTACGGTGTAGTCAATCATCAGAGCCACTGCAGCAAGTTGTGAAAAGATGGGACCTAAATTGTCACGAGATACAACGTAGGCGCCACCTGATTTTGTATAGACCTGAACAACTTCACGATAAGAAATTGTCACAATGACTAGAACGAGAAGCACGATGACAGTCATCGGCATCAAAATATTGAAGGCAGCTAGCCCAAATGCTGGAAGTAGCGCCAGCAGAATCTGTTCTGATCCATATGCAGAAGAAGAGATACAGTCGGATGAGAGAATTCCAAGAGCAAATTTTTTGCTGAGTCTCTGGTGAGATAGCGAATGTCGGTTTAAAGGTTCGCCTAAGAACCTTTTCTTGACCCGATACGAGAATGAATCCTTGAGGTGTGCGTGGTCCTGAAGTGCGTGAGGTGCAGGCGCGTTATCGCTCCAAGACTTAGCCACTACTACTCCCTCTGATTTCGCAGCTAGGTGTTGCAGGTAATGCATCACCGCTGCGCAGGTAACCATTTTAGGTGACCCATCGATATTCCGTAAGTATGCTTATCTTATGCGCACACAGTTATATATAGATGGTCAATGGGTCGATGGCACCGGAACTTTAGATGTGATTGATCCCAGTGATGGCTCGGTTATCGCCAAAGTAGCCACATCGAGCGATGAACAGAACCTTGCCGCTGTCGATGCCGCTGACCGCGCCGCAGCTTCATGGGCCAAGACCGCGCCTCGTGTACGAAGCGAAATTTTACGGAAAGCATTTGAAATGATGATTGCCGAAGCAGATTATTTGGCAGAACTCATCTCGAAAGAGAATGGCAAGGCGCTGCCTGATGCAAAGGCAGAAGTGAATTACGCCGCTGAGTTCTTCCGCTGGTTTGCCGAAGAGACAGTTCGCATCTCTGGTGATTTCCGTATGTCACCGTCAGGAGATAAGCGCATTCTTGTGACACACCAACCTATTGGTGTCTCACTTCTTATTACGCCATGGAATTTCCCTGCAGGTATGGCAACTCGCAAGATTGG
>JBAXLF010000028.1:0-13348 GCA_037134955.1 Actinomycetota bacterium
TGGGGATTGCTCGTTGATGCAACTTCATTCTTTATCGCAGGTGTCATCGTCTGGAATCTGCCACTCATCGGAAAGATCAAAGAGAAGAGCCCAGGAATTATTCACGATCTCGTTGTCGGATGGCGAGAATTTATTTCGCGCTCATGGGTTATTGCGATGGTGATCTCATTTGCGCTAATTAATATGGCATTTGAATCGATGCTCTCAGTACTTGGTCCACTTAACTTTAGTAATCCAACTTCCGGTCCAAGAGAGTGGTCATACAACGTAGCTGGGCTCTCTGTTGGAATGTTGCTGGGTGGAATCTGGGTTTTGAAAGTCAAAGTGGCTAGGCCGCTTCTCATCACTATGGTGCTCATCGCCATCTCAGCTGTGTGGGATTTCAGCCTCGCCTTTGGCTTGCCACAGTGGCTCACCGTTATCGCTGCCATCTTTTCCGGCATAAGTGTTGAAGTATTTACCGTCACGTGGAGTACATCGCTCCAGAGCCATGTACCTGAAGAGTCATATTCACGAGTGAACTCCTATGACGCCTTGGGCTCGTGGGGAATTGCACCACTGGGAATTATCGCTGCGGGCCCACTTGCGATGCACTTTGGAGTTCACGCAATTCTTATTGCAACCGGTGGGCTCACCCTCATGGCGGCATGTGCAGCGCTTCTCGTTCCATCTGTACGAAATCTAAGAAACGATTAGGCTCGTCTCATGATTATGGAGCCCATCCAAGCCCCACCAAAATTGCGCGGTTGGTTCCATCTTGGTGCAACTCCAGTTGTAATTATCGCTTCGCTTATCTTATTTATCTTAAGTCGCGATTCATTTAAATTCGCAGTTGCTCTCTACTCCATTACAGCGATTATGCTCTTTAGCGTTTCAGCTGTGTATCACCGCGTTCCATGGGTTCCATCTAAGAAGAAAATTTGGCGACGTTGGGACCATGCAAATATTAATCTCTTAATTGCAGGTTCATATACACCTTTCGCAGTTGCGCTTCTTAATAACCATGATCGCAATGTTTTACTTGCAGTAGTCTGGACCGGTGCACTAATGGGAGTTGCGCTCAGAGTCTTCTGGGTAGGCGCACCACGTTTGCTCTACGTCGCTAATTACTTACTTCTCGGATGGGTCGCGGTGATCTACACACCTCAGCTCTATAAAGAGGGTGGTCTTTGGGTGTTACTTCCGATCATCATCGGAGGGCTGCTGTATTCAATTGGTGCAATCTTCTACGCGCTCAAATTGCCAGGTAGATACGCGAAGTACTTCGGCTTCCACGAGCTCTTCCATATCTTTGTGCTCGCCGCGTGGATTTCGCAGTATTTAGCGGTCTCCTTCGCCATTTACCGAAAGTAGCCGGATGCCCTAATCTTGGGCTCTACATATTCGAGATTGATGGAGAGTTTTTATCATGGCAGAGAAGAAGTTTCGTAGCTGGGTAGGTTTCCGCGAGGAAGAAGAGCGCGCGCCTATAGCTAACCCTGTCGACCGCATCCGCGAACTCGAATCGCAATTAGCTGATCTTCGCTCACGTCGCGATATCACCGGTTTAAGTCGTGAAGAATTTGAAATCCTCGCAACTGAAACTGCGATGTCGATGATCAAATCTGCTCAGGCTCGCGAAGCCAAGGCGCACTCCACTGCCGACAGACTCATCGCTGAAACCACTCGCAGCGCCAAAGACACACTTGAAGGTGCAGAAAATAAGGCGCGCAGTATTCTCGCTGGCGCTGAATCACGCGGTCGTAAATATATTTCAACTGCCGAATTAGAAGCTGCCGAACTCGTACGTGATGCTAGCCGCCAAGGTGATTCCATCATCGATGCCAAGCGTCGCGATGCCTCCGCGCTGACAACCGCTGCTCGTCGCGAGGCAGAGACTGTCATTGCTGCGGCCGCAGAGAACGTTAATGAATATCAAGAATGGCTGGCAGATATTCTCGTCGAATCAGAACGTCTCTATCGCAGCCAATCAGCGGCGCTCACCGCTGCAGAGAGTGCAATTGCACAATCTCGAGAGAAGCTAGATTCATCATTTGCTCGCCTAGCAAAGATGCAGCAAGTCGTTGATAACTCACTCAATGCAGATGGTACGGTCAAGAAGTCTGCACCTATTCGAGTAGAGAGCAAGCGCACACGTCCTGCTATTGCAGCACCCAATAAAACTGCAAAGAAGACTGTTAAGAAGGCTGTTAAGAAAACTTCAGCAAAGCGTAAGTAATTTCCATGGCTACCAAACGCGGTATCCAGTACATCCCTGCAATAGATGGGCTTCGCGCACTCGCAGTTATTGCAGTCATGTTCTATCACTTAGGTTTTAAGTGGATTCCTGGCGGCTTTCTCGGCGTTGATCTCTTCTTTGTCATCTCCGGCTACGTTATTACTCGATTACTTCTTGATTCAATTGCGCAAAGTGGTGGTTTAGATCTGCGCGGTTTTTATATCGCCCGTGCCCGTAGATTGCTGCCCGCGCTGCTCTTCATGTTGGTCTCCACCATCATTGCAATCGGAATCTGGGCGCCAGACACAATTAAGCGGCTGCTGACAGATACACCTTTCTCATTGACAGGCACCATGAATTGGTGGCTGGTCGCACATCATCAGGATTACTTTGAAAGTATCGGTCGCCCACCGTTGTTACAGCACACCTGGTCGCTTGCAGTGGAAGCCCAGTTCTATTTAATCTGGCCACTGATTCTCTACTTTATTCTGAAGAAGTTCGGCAAAAATATTATTCCCGCGGCATCGTTATTTATTGCCGCAGCCTCTGGAGTAGCGCTTCTCTTGGTCTCCTTCTCACTCGATGCCTCCAACTCTTCGAAGGTAAGCCATGTCTACTTTGGAACTGATACACATAGCATCGGACTCTTTCTCGGTGCTGCACTTGCCGTCAGTTGGATCCCACAGAATTTCAAACTGACCGTCACAAAAGAGGCGCAAAACTTTATCGATGGCGTTGGAGTTTTTGGCTTTATTGGAATTCTGAGCTGCTTCCTCTTCATCGATGAAACTCAACCAACTCTCTACAAGATTGCATTCCCACTTGCAGGGCTCTTTGGTGCGGCAATCATTATGTCGGTTGTACACCCGGCTTCTCGCTTTGCCCCCGTGTTGCAGAACAAAGTCTTTCTATGGATTGGTGAGCGCTCTTACTCAATCTACCTATGGCATTGGGTTATCTTCCAAGTTACTCGACCATCTGTAGATCTTGCGGGGCGCCAATGGGCGCTCTACGCACTTCGTATCTTGATCGTCTTCGCACTCAGCGATATCTCGCTGCGTTTTGTGGAGCTACCTATCCGTCGAGGAGTTTTTCAATATTGGCTGAAAGGTCTGAAATATCGAACAAAGAGAGATCGCAACCTACAAACTCGTGGCTTTACTGCAACTATCGCCATTCTCTTAGTGCTTGCATCAGTAGTCAGCGTTCGAGCTATCCACATTGCCAGCCAGGCACAAACTCGCCTTGCAGCAGCACTGACTGCAAAACCATCCGAGATAACAGCTGCACCGACAGGCGGTTTATGGGTAACGGGAGACTCAGTCATCCTCGGTATTCGTTCTATGTTGGGTGAGAAGTACCCGATCTCACTTATTAATGCACGTATCGGAAGGCAGGCCCCGGAGCTGCTGGATGTCATGGTCCATGACAAGCCGCAAGTCGCTGGATCAACAGTGGTATTTGATTTAGGTAATAACAATGTCCTTACTCGGGAACAAGTAGTTGCAATTTTCGAGGTGGTTAAAGATCAACCAAAAATAATCGTCGTCAATACCGCAGTCCCGCGCCCTTGGAGAGAAGGAAATAATGCACTCCTCGCCGATGTCGCACGAAATTACCCACATGTGACGATTGTTGATTGGAATTCAATATCTCAGGGCCACCCAGAATATTTCGCACCTGATGGAGTGCACCTAGTACCGACTGGTGTTGCAGTCTACGTGGCAGAGATCGAGAAGAATCTCTAAATAAAAAAACCCCGCCCAATAATGGACGGGGTTTTTCTTTAAGAATTATTCGAACTGACCTGCAAATCCGAATGCCTTCGCAACTCCCATTGAACCATCTGCATACACTGCAGTGACACGGAATGAAGTTGAACCATCTTCAGACTTCTTTGCAAATTCAGCTGAGAGTGTTGTCGCAGAAAGTTCTGAAACTACAGTCCAAGCACCTTGGTTGGAACGGGTCTCGACTTTGTAACCCTTGATATCTCCCATTGGAGCAACCCAGGTAATAACCATTACTGACTTGGAGCTATCTTTCCAATTTCCAATAAAGCGTGATGGCGCTTCACCAGTTGTTGCAGCAGCTGCAGTTGTTGCGGCATCTGGTGTTGCTGAGGTAGAAGCCGATGCCATCGCTGATGGGCTAGCTGCTGGTGTAGCAGGAGCATCATCTTTATTTTTTCCATTTGAAATCACAATTGCACCAAGTGCAAGAACTCCTACGAGCACTGCCAAGAGAACCTTGCCTGAAGATCCTTGTTGTGGTGCCGCAGATGGCTTTGACGCTGCCTTCGCTGCGGCAGGTCGAACTGCTGGAGCAGGAGTTGTGGAAACGTTAACGCGAGATCCGCCCGTTGTTGGGACTGGAGGAATAACAACCTTAGAAGATGTTGACTTCTTGGCAGCTGACTTCTTAACTGCCTTCTTAGTTGTCTTCTTCGCAGCTGCCTTCTTTACAACCTTCTTAGCGGTTGTCTTCTTAGCTGCAGACTTCTTCTTCGCCGCAGTTTTCTTGGCTACGGTCTTCTTAGCTGCAGTCTTCTTAGCAGGAGACTTCTTGGCAGCTTTCTTAGTTGCTGACTTCTTAGCTGTAGATTTCTTTGGTGCAGCTTTCTTAGCTGCGCTCTTCTTCTTTACTGCCACTGTGTATCTCCTTGAGTAATGTAACGGTGGAATATGGGAAAAGTTTAACCTAGAGATTTCAGCAAAGTGATCACATGTGGTGCTATTGCACGGAGTGATTTCCCTCGATGGCTGATTGCATCCTTCTCTTCCGCGCTCATTTGTGCGCTGGAGAGCTCGATACCTTCCGGTCGAAAGATGGGGTCGTAGCCAAACCCGTGATCGCCAATTGGGGCGCGCAGAATCCACCCGTCGAAATGCGCTTCTTCGCAATGGCTTCTTCCGTCAGGAAGATAGAGCGCCGCAACGCACGTGAAGTGCGCCGATCTATCTCTATCTGCAACATCGCGCAATTGATCTAATACCTTTGCGGTATTAGCTGCATCGTCACCATGCTTTCCTGCCCATCGCGCAGAGAAAATTCCTGGGTCTCCCCCGAGTGCATCAACACATAAGCCGCTGTCATCTGCAATTGCGGGAATTCCGGTTGCGAGTGACATTTCGCGCGCTTTCTTCAGCGCATTCTCTTGAAAAGTTGCTCCATCTTCAATGACATCGTGTAGATCTGGAAATTGATCGAGCCCCACAAGTTCTATTTCTCCGGGGGCGACAGCATCAAGAATGCGCCGAAACTCTTCTATCTTTCCTTTATTGCGCGTAGCAAGTAATAGCTTGTGCGACATTACTTTGATAGAGCTTGCTTCTGAAGTTCCGTCAGCGTTTTACATCCTGCAACTGCCAAGTCAAGCAATGAATCTAGAAGTACACGATCAAATGGTGCACCTTCGGCAGTTCCTTGTACCTCAATAAAACGACCATCACCAGAACAGACGACGTTCATATCTGTCTCGGCGCGTACATCTTCTTCGTAGCAGAGATCGAGCATAGGAACTCCATCAATAATTCCAACGCTTACCGCGGCGACTGAATCAGCTAATGGCTTTGCCGTAGCTTTAATGTGCCCCTGCTTCTGTGCCCAGGTAATTGCATCTGCGAGTGCAACGTATGCACCAGTGATTGCAGCAGTACGTGTTCCACCATCTGCCTGCAACACATCACAATCAATCACGACGGTATTTTCGCCAAGTTCCTTCATATCAACAATTCCGCGAAGAGAGCGGCCGACTAGTCGAGAAATTTCTTGTGTGCGTCCGCCCAATTTTCCTTTCACACTTTCGCGATCTGAACGAGTGTGAGTTGCACGAGGAAGCATGGCGTATTCAGATGTAACCCAACCATTACCAGAATCTTTTAACCAGCGAGGAACTCCTGGAGTAAATGATGCGACGCAGAGAACTCGTGTCTTTCCAAATTCGACAAGCACTGAGCCTTCGGCATGATCGAGCCATCCGCGAGTGATCTTAATTTCGCGAAGGTCATTTACTGCGCGTCCATCGTTGCGTGCCATGAGGTGCCCCATTTTCGTTGTTAGTGCGGTGTATTTAGAGATCTTGATGCTGTACAGAACCTACTTCTGGTCCCAAGAATCGTCGTGCCAATACCTCAAAGGCTTTGGCATCGCCTGTTGCCAAGAATGTGTGGGTGGCAGCTCCTTGTGCTGAATCTCGAAGCAGCGAGTTTTCGACAAGTACTCGATATAAATCTTTAGCAGTCTCTTCGGCGCTTGAGACTAGTGAGACTTGCTCACCCATTACATAAGAAATAACGCCGGTAAGTAGTGGGTAGTGGGTACATCCGAGGACCAAGGTGTCGATTTCAGCATCAAGCATCGGTTGCAGATATTCGCGCGCAACTTTGGTGATTTCAGGTCCCGAAGTCTCGCCACGTTCGACAAATTCTGTAAAGAGTGGGCAAGCAATCGAGGTAATCGTTAATTGCGGAGCTGCCGCAAAAGCATCGAGATAGGCCTTGGAATCAATCGTGGCACGAGTTCCAATGACGCCAACTTTTCCAGAGCGAGTAGCTGCCAGCGCGCGACGTACTGCAGGTTGAATTACTTCAATCACAGGAACGGAGTAACGTTCACGTGCATCGCGCAACATGGCAGCGCTTGCGGTGTTGCAGGCAATAACAAGCGCTTTGACTCCCTGGTCAACTAAATAATCGAGGGTTTCCAATGAAAAGTCGCGTACTTCAGCAAGTGGCCTTGGACCATAGGGACCACGCGCAGAGTCTCCGATATAGAGAGTTGATTCATTAGGAAGTTGATCGAGAATTGCGCGAGCAACAGTTAATCCGCCAACGCCAGAATCGAAGATACCGATTGGCGCATTATTCATGGTGCAAGTCTAACTTGCGTTAAGCCCAAAGAGTGCCGTCGAGCCCCTCGGTTGCTTGCTCGATATGTGAGCCATAGACCCCGGTCGATAAGTATTTCCAGCCAGCATCGCAGACAATAAAGGCGATATCTGCATCGCGCCCATCGCGCACTGCTTCAGTGGCCATCGCAATTGCAGCATGCAAAATCGCACCAGTTGAGATGCCTGCAAAAATGCCTTCAACTTCAAGAAGTTCACGTACCCGCTTCACTGAATCTTCTGCACCAACAGAGAAGCGTCGCGTTAAGACAGATGCGTCGTATAACTCGGGAACAAAGCCTTCATCGATATTGCGAAGTCCATAGACGAGTTCGCCGTAGCGGGGCTCTGCCGCAATGATCTGCACATCTGGCTTCTGTTCGCGTAAATATCGACCTGCCCCCATGAGTGTGCCGGTTGTGCCAAGACCTGCGACGAAGTGAGTAATTGTTGGTAGATCTTTAAAAATTTCTGGGCCCGTACCTGTGTAGTGAGCTGCAGTATTTGCTGGATTTCCATATTGATAGAGAAAAACATAATCTGGATTCTTTACCGCAATCTCTTTTGCTACACGTACTGCTTCATTAGAACCGCCGGCTGCAGGCGATGAAATTATTTGTGCGCCCCACATCTCAAGAAGTTGGCGGCGTTCCGGGCTGGTGTTCTCTGGCATCACGCAGATGAGTTTGTAGCCACGCACCTTTGCCGCCATCGCCAGCGAGATTCCAGTATTTCCACTCGTGGGTTCCAGAATTGTGGCACCAGGTTTGAGTAAACCGTCTCGTTCTGCAGCTTCAATCATCGAAAGCGCAGTGCGATCTTTAATTGAACCAGTTGGATTTCGATCTTCCATCTTCGCCCACAAGCGAACGTTGGGGGAAGGAGATAGGCGAGGTAAACCTATAAGTGGAGTATTACCAACAGAAGATTCGAGAGAGTCGTAGCGCGCCACAATTAGCCGCCGGCAACAGCAGGCAAGACGGTGATTGAATCGCCATCTTTAATTGGAGCATCGAGCCCACCAAGGAAACGCACATCTTCGTCATTAATATAAACATTGATAAAACGGCGCAACGCACCATTTTCTAGCAATCGCTCGCCGAGTCCTACGTACTTAGCATCAAGATCTGCAATCACTGCAGAAAGGGTTGCACCTTCTACTTCTACCGATTTTTGATCTTTTGTATAGGGGCGGAGAATTGTTGGGATACGTACTTCGATTGACATGGTGCAATTATGTCGAAAAAACTGCTGTAACTCTAATTGAAAATTATTAGTCGGAAATTGTGACGCTTTCTTCTGTTACAACGCCATCAATAATGCGATATGAGCGAAACTCAGTTGCAGGTGCAATCTCTTTGCGTGTAGAGACAAGCACATAATGAGCACCGGGTTCTCCTGCATAGGCGATATCAGTTCGCGATGGATACGCCTCGGTCTCGGTATGCGAGTGATAAATCACCACAATCTCTTCATCGTTATCGTCGACCTCGCGATAGAGAGCGAGCAGATCTTTAGGATCGAATTCATAGAATGTTGGTGAATGAGCTGCATTAGCCATGGGCTTATGGCGCAGCGCCTTACCTGAGCCTAAGGGGCCGAGAATTACACCACAGCACTCATCTGGATACTCTGCACGCGACTGCTCGAGGAGCGCATCAACAAAGACACGTGAGATTTCCAATGACATGGGGTAATCCTACCCGCTAATTTTTTAGAAACTTCAAGAGTTACCGAGTTGAGATTCTGCATCTTCATCTGCATCATCAATCAATGCATCAAGAAGAGTTCCTTGTAACCAACCGAGCCATGTATAGACAGCATAGACACCACGGAGCGGATCATCGGGCGATAAGAGTTCTAGCTCTTCTTGCGAATTATTCTCAACTTTGAGGCGAACTCCTAAAGCTAGACGAATATCGTTGAGAGCGCCCAGCCAGGCATTGGCGTTGTCATGATCGAGATCGACCATACCGTCATCAGCTGATTTCAAATGGATGCGCATAGAAATGGCATGCGCCTGCTTCTTCTGACGAAGAGTAGATTCGGTATAGCGACGAAACTCAGATGCATCTACTTGATCTGCATATGCATTCGGAAGCAGGCGGTGGAGAACTTCGTCTTCTGGTGGAGAGTCGTGTGAGGTAATTCCAACCATTGCGGCGAGTGGATCTTCATGTCCGTGATCTGTACGTTCTGCAAGGAGTTCGATAATTTGTTCGCAGAGATTGAGTAGTACTTCTTTCTCGCTATCTGCAAATTGGGCTATATACGAGTGATCTCCGTGGCGGGCAAAGCCTTCTGTGGCTGTCACAGCTGATCACCGCGCTGCAAAGTTGCCCATAAACCGTATTCATGAAGACGCGCAACATCGTGTTCCATCTCTTCGCGACTGCCACTTGAAACAATGGCCTTACCTTCATTATGAACTTGCAGCATTAACTCTGTCGCGCGCGCCTTGGGATATCCAAAGAGCTCCATAAATACATAGACCACATAGGTTTGCAGATTTACCGGATCATCCCAAACGATGGTGACCCACGGTGTATCACCGGAAAAGATGGCTTGAATCTCTGACTCGAGCTGATCTGCAATCTTTACCATCATCGGATAATTATATTAAATGAGGGAGAGGTAACTACCGTCCAGAGCGCATCAGCTGCAACCGTTAAGCGCAGAGTAAGAATTGTGCGAGTGGCTGTCGGAATTGAGAACGTGAAAGCCCCTTGTGCATCGGTAGTAACAGGCTGAGCAAGCGGCTTCCAATTTCCAGCAACGAAAGATTCCAGTTGTATGTAATTTCCTGAAATACGTGGGCGAACTACACCCGAAATGGTTATCGCTTCACCGGCCTTAACTGTGCCAGGTGCGTTAATGGTGAGCAATCGGTTTATGGTGACGGGAATATCCGTGCTGAGCCCTTCAGAACGTTCCCATGTGCCTTCGGAGCGGATACGAATTGCCGTGGTCTTTCCAATGATGAGAGGTCTCTGGAAGGAGCCATCGGCACCTGTCGTAACTGTTGCCAATAAACGATAATTGAGATCGGTTCCAGATCTTCCTTCAATCTTTACTGCAACGTTGGCAACAGGTGATTTATCTTTGATGGTGAGTGAGCCCGAGATAACGATTGGGTTTCCATAATCAACTTCGCTCTTATCGATTGTGGCAGAGGCTGTTACTTGATCAGGTGCAATATCTTTTGCCACTTGCCTAATTGATTCCATAGCAAGTGGCTCTTCCATACCAAATGTCCATGCTGTGATTCCGCCGATGCGGTATTTAGTGACAAGCGCTGCACGTACCGCCCAACTCTTGGCATCTTGGTACCACGCTGTGCGAGAAGCGGTGCATGATGTCGAGAGCCCTGCACTCGTTACACCGCTATAAACCTTCTGATAAGAAAATGTCATCTCAGCAAATTGCTCGTTGTATACCGGAGTTGCGCCATAGGTTGCGGCGAGCGAAGCGGCATCACGCATGACAAAGGTCGCAGCTTTAGCACCGACTTTGACGGTGTTGGCAACGTTTGCTGGGCAGATACCTGAGACTGCGGTAACCCAATCTCGGCCATATCCAGGAACTCCCACAAAAACCTTTGATGCCGGCATGATGGAAACTGCATATTGCACTGTGCGTTCGGCCCAGGTAATTGGACCGAGCGGACCCGCAGATGCAACTGAATAGTCGTAGGTCATGATGCGCAATTTATCTATCGCAGATGCAATTGCTCCCCAGGCATATACGTAATACCCCTTTTGTGCATCGTTGGGGTTGAGTACATAAGGAGTAGAGATAGAAAGTAACTTGTTCTGTGCATGCAGAGCTGTCGATAGCTCTTTTACGAAGGCGATCCAGGAAGGTGCAGTACTGGCCCACGTTGTATTTCCATCGACAAAGGCGAAGCCTTCAAAATCTAGATCGATTCCGTCGTAGTTATTAGTTGTCACTAGAGCCAAGATGGATGTGATGATCTGCGCGCGCGAGGTTGGAGATTTTAAGAGCCCGGCCAATACCAATTTATCTGTGCCATCGGTAATAGTTGGGATAATTGAATATCCAGCGTTATGCAGAGCAGTAAGCGGCTCGGTTATCGGAACACTTGGATTTGCGGGCGCGTAGAGATCGCTCACCGCCGCCGCCTTTGCCTTGGCATCAAATTTCAAGGTATACCAAAATGGCATTACCTCTTTTATTAAATCTGAATTATTGAGCGCATCTGGAAGCGCAGTCTTCATAGAGTAATACGGAATCCACCCTGTCAAAATTTTACGAGGTGGGTTATCGGCAGCCTGTGCAATCGGATTTACCAGCGGCACTGTCAAGGCAAGTGCAGTAATGAACCAGCTGAACTTGCGCATTGTTAGTACTGACCTTCTGGTCCATTGGGATTACGACTGATGAAATGTGAGATAAATCCATACTCGCGATTGATTGCGAAGACATGGACAACAATTGACGCCATAGCAATAAATTTCACAGCAAGTGGAACTGCGACGATGATGACCGAGAGACTTAAGAGCATGCCAAGTACATTTACTGCAGCTAAGAATGATCGGCGCAGAACTAAGACATATTTACTATCGCTCAGGTTCTTGGCCCAGCGAGTAGTGAGAATAAGCGCGATTGGGCCCGAGAAGAGTATGAAAGATAATAAAATTACTGCGAGGAGGGCTAAGGAGTACATAGCTGCCTCCTTCCGTAACTTTTGGCTCTATTAATTAATGAGCGGCGACCAGGTTGAATCTGTCGTTGCAAAGAGTGCCATATCAATCTGTCGACCGTCGTCACGTGTGACCTTGTTGCGCAAGATTCCTTCTTTTTCATATCCAGCGCTCAGCAGAAGTTTCTGGGAGGCGGCGTTATCGACATCGGCTAAGCCATCGATACGTCGAAAGCCCAATGTTCGTAATCCATAATCGGTAATCATCTTTGCAGCAGATGTTCCGATGCCTTTGCCGCGCATCGATTTCTCCATCCAATAACCGATTTCAGCGGTGTGATTCTTGATATTGATGGTGTGAAGTGAGATAACACCAGCAAATTTCATATCGTCACCATTGCCATAATCGATGACGAAGCGGAGTTCACGGCGTTCGGCAAAGCTAAATGGATCTGATCGCACAAATTCAATAGCGTGATCGAGTGTGTAATTTGCTGGCACTGTCGTGAATGCTGGGATTAGCGGATCTTGGCAAGCGGAATAGATGGCATCGATATCGGTCTCGTTACTGGGGCGAAGAGTTACCAACCCATACTGCAACGTTGGGATTTCTGAAGGCCACCAGATCATCGCAATATCCTTGAAAAGGTGTGCTTAGCCGATAAGTTCGGAGTCGAATCGACGACTCTGATCGTGGGTACAACTGAGGTTTGAAGGAAGTGCGGCGCAGGAATCGCAGAGAAGAATCAATTGATGACATGACGCTGTATTGCAATTGCGAAAATTCTTGGTTGGAGCGCTGCACTTATCGCACTCTCCAATTACTTTTGCCTTATCGGAGAAATCCATCGCCATGCGATCATCGAAGATATAGAGCGAACCTTCCCAATTGGCATCATCACCAAATCGCTCGCCATATTTCACAATGCCACCATCAATTTGATAGACCTCGTTAAATCCACGCTTCTTCATAACAGCTGATAAAACTTCACAACGGATTCCACCAGTGCAGTAAGTGACTACTGGCTTATCTTTAATGTGGTCATATTTACCGCTCTCGATCTCGCGGATGAAATCGCGAGAAGTATCGACATCAGGAACTATCGCGTTCTTAAACTTTCCGATCTTTGCCTCGTATGCATTGCGGCCATCGAAGAAGACCACATCATCGCCACGTTCTTTGACCAGCTCTTCCACTTGTTCTGGGCGAAGATGAATTCCGCCACCAATGACGCCATTTTCATCGACTTCAATCTCATCAGGATTTCCGAATGCAACTAACTCATCTTTAACGACAACGCGCAGGCGTGGAAATTCATTGCCGGTGCCATCGGACCACTTAAAGGTAATCTTCTTAAAACCAGGGTAGCGACGAGTTTCGCGGACATATTTCTTAACATCGGCCATCTCGCCACCGAGAGTTCCATTGATTCCATGCTTTGAAATCAAGATACGACCTTTGAGATTGAGCGATTGGCAGAGATTCTTCTGCCAGAGCAGCATCGCTTCAGGATCGGCGATAGGTGTAAAGATGTAATACAGAATCACCTTATCGAGCTTGGGAGCGTGCTTGTTCACA